>CAZREP010000079.1:0-21160 GCA_964599035.1 uncultured Terrimonas sp.
TGTGTGCCTCCGCGTAAAGCCCCGGGGGTAAAGGGGGGTACGATATTACGGGCATCCATGAACACAGGCTTAAAGGGATTATTGGCATGGATGGCCACGCCTGTACGACGGGTAAAGCCGTAAGGGCGCTCTTTATCCGCATTACGAATACCATGAATAAACAGCACAGCAGGATCGGCCGGGGAAAAAGTGGCTGCACCCACACCAGGGCCATATTCCGTTTGATGCTCCGTATGGTATAAAGCCTGTATTTTGCCGGTCTTTACATTCACCATTTCAATGCTGCCGGTAACACCTATACCGCCATCGTCATTGCGGGTATCATATACGATCCATTCATCATCCGGAGAAAAAACCTGGGTTGAATTCAGAAAATGACCATAGCTGTCATTTGTAAGCTGTACTTCGATAAAGCGCATCGGCTTATTTATTTTTTTACCTGAACAGGAAGCCATTAAAAAAATACCGCAAACGGCCAACGGCAGGATTATTCTATATGGCCTATACATATTCATCTACAGAGCAAAATACAGAGGGGAGATACTGATGCTGAAAGTAAAAAATAGAGGCAACAGCGAAAAGTGCGCTCTTCACGGCTGCCCGGCAGCATATGCGGATGCTATCTCGACTTGATCCAGTCTTCAGGGTCAAGATACTTGGGATTATTGCCCACCACAACAGTAACTACAAAAAGTACTTTCCCGATTCCGTCCTCGTCTTCCGATTCAGCCGCCCTGCCAAGCACCTGTCCCAATTTTATTTCCTGGTCTTTCTGTACGTTAATGCCTGTAAGATTATAGTAGGTGGTAAGATATTTCCCATGCCTTATGGTAACTGCAGATACTGCGCCGAAGCTGTGTACAGAGGATACCGTTCCTTCGTATACCGCCTTTACCGCCTCGCCGATATTGGTTTGAATATAAACCCCGATATTATCTTCATATAAACGCGTTCCCTCGATTTTGTGCCTTCCAAACTGCCCGGTTATATCCCCTTTTGCCACCGGCCAGGGCAGCTTTCTCCGGTTATTTTCAAAACCTACTGAAACGGCTGTTACCTCAGGGGTATTTTCGAGCTTGCTGGCAGCACGCGAGGAGGTAGTGGTAGTACGGGTAGCTGCTTTGCCCGCTGTGGTGCCCGCCGCTTTCGCTGCTGCATCCCTTTTTGCCTTCTCTGCCTTTTCCGCCTCCATTATCTCCCTCCTGATGATAGCCGCAATGGAATTCCTGATATTGTTCTCCAGTTTTCTTTTTGAAGCAAGCTGCTTATCCAGTTCCCTTTCCTTAAGCTTCAGTTGGGAAACAACAGCATCCTTCTGTTTCTTTTCCTCTTCCAGCTTTTTCATTTGCTGGCTCTGCTCTTCCAGTGTTTTGGTCTTAAGAGTTTTATTCTGCGCAAGTGTCTGGTTTTTCTGCGCCAGCAATGCTTGTGTTTGATGGATGTTATCTACCTGTTTTCCCCTGTATTCGCGGTAGGCCTTCAGGTAGGCAATCCGCTTAATGGCATCGTTAAAGCTTATCGCCGAAAAAATGAAATTGAGCATATCATAGCTGCTCCTGTTCTTATAGGCATACTCTATCGTTCTCGCATACTGTGCCTTAAGCGTATCCAGCTCATTCTTTAAACGTTCTATTTCCCGGTTATTAGTGCTGATATCATTATTGATCAATTGCACCTGCCGGTTAATCGTTTCTATAATGGCATCCCTTTTTTTGATCAGGCTCCTGATCCGGGCCAGTTGTCCAAGGCTTTGCTGCTTATTTTTCTTGATGTCACTTTGTGATTTCCTCAGCTCCTCTATTTCACGCTGTATCTGTTTTCTCTGGTTTTCCAATTCATCCTTCGTTTGTGCATGTAACGGGATAAGCTGAGTACCACAAAACAAGACAACGAGTATGAAAAGGAGCTTGTACATGCCGGAAATTTTAATACGAAATAAGAGATTTATATTGCAAATAACGATGCTACGCGGATTGGATTGTACTGCATTTTGTTAAAAATTATTTCGTGCTGTAATTACGTGGTATATTAAACGGAAAACTAAGCGATACATCAAATTCAACCTGCTTATATTCAAGGTTCACATCCAGCCTTGTTTTTTCCGCCACAGCAATTTTCCGGCTGGTAGAAAAGAGCCTCCCGCTTAAGACAGCATAATCATTATAGGTAAAATCGGCGGTACGGCTTCTTATCAGGTCCACATCATCGAGCTTGCTGTGTAATATCGCAAAATCTCCTTTCCGGAGAGCCAGCAGATGCTTAAAAAAATCTCCCATTGTAGACAAGGAAACAGAACCTTCTTTTTCCTTGTACATGAGCACTCTTGTGCTGTCTAAATATACCGGATTACCTACAATAAGGTTTTGCAGGGTATAAAAATCAACCGGCAACTGCACGATATCCCTGATGTACTCCACAGAGCGGTACTGCACATTCTTATCTAATTTATCCATTACCTTAACGCTATCGGGCGTAATGAATACCCTGAAGGCTTCGATACCGAATGCGGCATTTATGGATATCCATATAATACTGTCTTTTTGAATACGGACAAATGCATTGAAATCGTAATTTCTCTGCCTGCTGTCTTTATACTGTACTTTTATTTTGGAAGAAAAAGTGTTGAAGTCAATATGGTTGGATCTTATCCTGTCGAAGGTTTCATGCACCAGCCTGGCAGAGTCGGTTTCCGCGGGATTGATGAGAAGTGTAACAACCGTATCTTTTTTAGTAATAGCCGACTGGAGTTTTTTTGAACTGCGGCAGCCAAACAATATAAGGATCAAACAAGATGTAATAATAATAATAATAAACCGCATGGTTGTTCTTTAACCCGGTTTTAGCTTTTTCCGGTATGACCGAAGCCGCCTTCGTTCCTGGAGGTTACACTTATGGTTTCCGTCGTTTCCCACCGGATCTGCTCCACACGCTGCACTACCATCTGCGCAATACGATCACCCGGCTGGATGTACTGTGGCTCATTGGAAAGGTTAATAAGAATGACCTTGATCTCACCACGGTAGTCCGCATCTATAGTGCCGGGAGTGTTCAGACAGGTTATGCCCTGCTTAACTGCAAGGCCGCTGCGAGGCCGAACCTGTATTTCATATCCTTCAGGTATCTCAACAAAGAGACCTGTAGGGATTAGCGAACGCTCCATGGGTTGCAGAATGACCGGAGCCGGAAGAAAAGCCCTGACATCCATACCGGAAGCGCCGGGGGTAGCATAGGCAGGAAGCGCATTATCGGAACGGTTTACGATTTTAATAGTAAGTATTGCAGCCATCCGGCAAAAATAAGACTATTCCCCATACGGCGGGCAGGCGCCATGGCAGCTTGCCACAAAAGCACCTATCTTGCAGGCAAATTCAAGCGCTTCCTGCGGAAGCGCCGCTTGTATGAATTTTGAAATGAAAGCAGCTAAAAAAGCGTCTCCGCTTCCTATAGTGTCGGCAACCTTTACCTTAAAACCAGCGTGTTCATAGTAGGCTCCGTCGTGCAGAACAGCAGCGCCTTTATCGCCCCGGGTAGTAATGATCGTATTCAGATGAAATTTTTGCTGCAAAGCCTCCATCTGTTCCTTTTCACTACCGGGAAAACCATACCACTCACCCAGCAACCGTAATTCCTGGTCATTCAGCTTGAGCATGTCGGCATGATGCATAAGGTATTCCAGCACTTTTTTTTCGTAGTGGGGGCTGCGCAGGTTAATATCCAGGATCTTATAAGGGGCGGTTTCCAGCAGCTCAAAAAGCGTTTGTCTCGACTTTTCGTTCCTTGCCACCAGGCTGCCGAAAATAAAATAACGGCACGAAGCCACCAGTTTTTGCAACTGCATGCTATACCGGATAAAATCCCAGGCTACAGGCTCAATGATGTCATAGCTTACCTCATTGCCGTTGAGCGTGGCCAGCACCGTTCCGGTGGCATATGTTTCATCTCTTTGTATAAAAGAAGTATTCATTCCTTTGGAAGCAATAAACTGCAGGATCTCGTTGCCGGGGGGATCATTACCCACCCTGCTGATCATAGCGGCAGGCACCTGCAGTTGATTAAGATGATACGCTACATTCATCGGGGCGCCGCCCGGCAGCCGGGCATCCGGAAGGATATCCCATAAAACTTCTCCGAAACAAACAGCGGTATAAGGGTTGTTATTCATGGGGGTAAATTAGGGAAAAAATTGTACTTACCGGTATTTAAACGCCGGGCTGCCTGTATTTTGAAGGCCGGGGCTACCCGCTATTCAAAAACCATTGTCATTTCCTTCCTCTGCCCGAAAAATCATCACGGGCAATGCAACGAAATATAAGTATTTGTGCTCACTCATTGGGTGAGCTGCCCGCCGGGGAAGATTTGACAGAATGCTCCCCGGTATCTTATTAAAACCATTGTAATGAAACCCAATATTTGTATTCTTCTGTTGTTACTTAGCTTGTTTACTTCCTGCAAAAAGCAAAATGCGGTAAAGCTGCCGGTGTCGTATATCGAATACTTCGATGAAAAACAAATACTGGGTATCACAGCCACCGGCAATGAGGTTTGGATTTTGTCTTCTACGGTGTGTGATACCTGTTCCGTACCAGCTTATGTAAGTTCTGTTCCGTTAAACTATCAGCTTGCCAAAATAACGGGTAATGACTATAAAGTGGATGAAAGAACCTCTCTATGGAAGCCGGTAAGAGATAAAAATGATAATCTGTATGCGAAAGGCATTAATTATAAGGGCATTTACAGGATCAATGGGATCAATGATTATTCATTAATGGTGGAAACAGGCGATTTGATGATCAACGATTTTGTATTCGACAACAACAATCATATCTGGATATGGGGAACAATAGGCATCGGTTATTGGGATGGCAGCCATTTGCAGGTATACAACACTTTAAATTCTGATTTGCCCACCAATATCATACATGGCATTGCTGTTGATATTAATAATACAGTATGGATACCATTGGATTACGCCGGTAAGGGTATTTTGAAAATTGATAACGGCAACTGGAGCATTATGCCCATTACCGATATACCCGGTCTTGCAGCGGGCAATTACCTTGCGCACCCTGTTGCCGATAATGCCGGCAATATATGGTTCAGCGCCGACGCTTCCGCATCCCCTAAAGTGGTGAGATACGATGGTAGTAACTGGTCAACGGAACGCCCCAACAATCTTGCATTTATTATTGGCAAGGACCAAAAAGGTACGGTCTGGAAAACCATCAATAACAGCAACACTTCCCAGGAGCCCACATCACTGTATTATCTTAAAAACAATGAATGGCAGCAGGTGAATACCACCGGGAGCAAGGGCTAGATCTACAATGTGGATGTAACCGATCAGAATGTTTTTATAGGCACTTCGAGAGGATTATTAGTAAAATAGTAGACTGCTGAATCTAGGGTTGGAAACCTCGCTTTACATTCTCATCCCCTTACGCCCCTATTCTCACACCATCGTATATTTCTGTAACGGGTATTGCTTCATTAATTGCTTCTATATGAAGTTGGTCTTCTATGGAATTATATTCTTCGAGTTCCCAGCGATGGACGGCATTCAGGCGGAATACCTCAATATGCACACTTTCCGAATCAACCAGTATATATTCCTGCAGTGTGGGTATATCACGGTAAAGCATGAATTTTTCACCGCGGTCGTAGTTCCTGGTTGTAGGCGAAAGTACTTCAATGATTACAGTGGGATTTAAGACGTTCATGTTTTCGTCATGGCGTGTAATTATCTCCCCGCAAACCACCGATATATCAGGATAAGTAAATAAAGTATTCGCTTCAATATGTATGCGCTGGTCGCTGTTGTAGGGCTTACATTTTTTCCCTTTCAGCCTCGTATGTAACGCAACATATAAATTCCCCGAAATCTCATTATGAGGCACTTTAGCACCCGACATGGCAAATATATCCCCTGCATAATACTCATGCTTTTCCATAGCAGCCTCTTCCATCGCCAGATATTCTTCGACGGTAAATTTTTGACTGCCATAGGCAACCGCAGGTTCTCTTAGCTCCATATCCATACGATAAAAATACTCAAAATTTTCTCAAAGGAATACACTCTTCTGCCCAAATAGCAATATTAAATCTCCCAATGTCAAAAGATAAAAATGCCATCACTTAAATAGCTCGGTTTTTATGCTATATTAGTACTACAAACCTAAAAAACACTATATGCAAATCATTCAATCTATCCAAAACAGGATCTACGAAATAAGAGGAGAGCGTGTAATGCTTGACTATGACCTTGCCGGATTATATGAAGTAGAAACAAAGATTTTTAACCAGGCCGTGAAACGCAATATAAAACGTTTTCCCAAAGACTTTATGTTCCAGCTTACCCGGGCTGAATGGAATGGGCTGAAGATATTGATAAATTCTCAAAACATTGAAATACATACTGTTACAAACGACCGGTCACAAATTGTGACCGGTTCGCAAAGGCATCGCTCGGGAACAGCCTTACCCTATGCCTTTACAGAGCAGGGAGTGGCTATGTTAAGCGGTATACTGAATAGTGATCGTGCAATAAATATGAACATTGCCATAATGAGAGCTTTTGTAGAAGTGCGCCGGGTATTGTTACAACAAACCGATATAAAGGAGCAATTACGCTTAATACAAGAGCACATCACCGAGCATGATGTACAGCTCAGCCAGATTTACGACAGCATCGAAAACCTGCTGGATGAAAAAGCCGCACAGCGCAAATGGGAAGACCGGGAAAGAATTGGATTTAAAAGGTAATTGAGATTGCCTTAACTCCTTTCGGCAATTCGCCGTAAATCACTACGAATTTTTCTTTGCTGCCTCCGGCAACGGTATCACCCCCTCAAATGATAGGCCTTCGGCTGCACAAATGCCCTGATGCCATGATAGGATAAGGTTGTCCCTAACCCCGAGTTTTTGCGGCCCGACCAGGGAAGCGCCGCACTCACCCTGTCGCAGCAGTTCCAGTATACCGTGCCCGTATCCATCTGCTTCATCACTTTCTCGGCACGGTCAAAGCTTTTGGAATATACCGCGGCGGTTAATCCGTAAGGCGTATCCTTCATTAATTGCACGGCTTCGTTATCGTCCTTCACTTTTTGTATGCCTATCACCGGGCCAAACGATTCCTCCGTCATCAGTTTCATCTGATGGTTGGTATTGACCACTACCGTAGGCTCAAAAAAGTAACCTTTCCCCTTAATTATATTGCCCCCGAACAATACCCCGGCACCCTTCGCTTTGGCATCAGCCACCTGCTCTTTCAGAAAATCAAGCTGCTCTTTCCGGCTCAAAGGCCCGATCTCAGTAGCTTTATCGAGCGGATCGCCAAGCGGCATTTTTTTAGCATGCGCTACAAAAGCATGGATGAACCTGTCATAGATCTTTTCCTGCACATAAACCCTTTCCACCGCGCAGCAGCTCTGCCCGTTGTTATACATCGCTCCTTCCAGCGCAGCGGCAGCCACGCTTTCCACATCCTCCACATCCTCCATAACATATAAGGGATCTTTGCCTCCCAACTCGAGTTGAACGGGCACCAGCTTTGATGCCGTCTGTTCGGCGATATACTTTCCCGTACGGTAGCTGCCGGTGAAAAAATATCCATTCAGAGGTAGCTCCAGTAAGGCCTGCCCTGCAGTGCCTCTGCCGATAATCACCTGGAAAACATTTTCGGGTATGCCCGACCGGTATAACAATCTTTGTATATGCAGTCCGGTCAGGGTGGCATACTCGGAGGGCTTGTACAACACGGTATTGCCGCCAATAAGCGCAGGCACGAATACGTTCACTCCTACCAGATAGGGATAGTTCCAGGCCGAAATATTGGCAATAACGCCCAGAGGCTCATATACGATCTTTTCCCTGGTGGCATCTTCTTCCGTAATCCATTCTTCAGCCAGCCATTTAGCAGAATTTTTTATGAAATATTCTATACGCTTTCTTGCGCCGTTTATTTCATTATATGATTGCTGAATGGGTTTGCCTACTTCTTTGGTCAGCGTTTCAGCCAATACATCCTTATCCTCCTCAAGGAGACGATAAAAATTTTCAATACAGGCAATCCGTTTTTCCAGCGGCACGGCAGCCCATGCGGACTGACCCTCTTTCACGAGTTGAAATTTTTTTAAAATCATTTCCGGAGAATCTTCTGCGATCTCCTGTATCACTTCTTCCGTAGCGGGGTTTATGATCTGCATGTGAATAAAATTAGATTAAGGCATAGGGTGTAAGGCATAAGGTGTAGGGATGATGCAGGTTTCAGGGCGCAGGTTGCATGGTATACCTGCGACTTGTAACCTGTAACGATTCTGATCACTATTTTCCCCACACCGCTTCCATAAAGGCTTCCCTAATATTTTTTACAAAGTTACTGCCCTGGTCATTCATTCGTTCGGGGTGCCACTGCACAAGGCATAAGAAAGGTTTTCCTTCCGGATCTTTTCTTTCCAGGGCTTCTGCCACTCCATCTGGTGAAAGTGCCGACACGATCAACCCATCGCCAATTGCATCAGCGCTTTGATGATGGTTGCTGTTCACTGCCCCTTCCTGATTATGAATAAGCCCGCAAAGCCACGAAGACGGATCAACCATTATGGTATGATAGCGGTCGGCGCCATCCGGCAGCTTGGAGTGATTGAATTTCCCCCATGTAGGAATATCGGGGATCAATGTGCCGCCAAAAAACACATTAGCGATCTGCAGTCCACGGCAGATACCCAATACCGGTATATTGTTCGACTCGGTATATTCGAGCACTTTCCATTCAAATTCATCTCTTGCTTCGCTCACATCGTCTTCGTAACAGTATTTATATAATTCAGGCTTGTTATAAAACCTGGGATGCACATCTTCACCACCGGTAAGCACTACGCCCCGGCATTTTTTGATATCGTCGGGATTGTTTGTTTGGTGGCTCAGCTGAACTACTTCAACAACCTCATTACATCCCGATATCCAGTTACTGTAATTTGAATATTTACTGCAATCCGTAACGCCAATAACGATCTTTTGCTGCATTACAACGCTTTTAAATACAGTTGCTTAAAATCTTCCCTTGATACCGGCTTGGGATTATTGGGATGGGCAAAGTCGGCAAATGCCAGATCGGCAAGCGTTTCAATATGCTCCATCTTCACCCCGATATCACGCAGGTGATGGGGTATATTAATTTTGTTGTTGAGATCAAACAGGTATTGCACCACGGCTTCCCCATTTTCTTTTTCAAGCTCCAACGTTCTTGCTATTATTCTGAACTTATCTTCAAACCCTGTGATATTAAATTCCATCCCGTAAGGAATATTAACCGCGTTCGCCAATCCATGATGCGTATCAAGCAGTGAGGAAAGCGGGTGAGCTAAAGAATGTACAACACCCAATCCTTTCTGAAAAGCGATAGCTCCCATCATAGAACCCAGCAGCATTTTGCTCCTCGATTCCAGATCGGGTTTATGGGTAACCCGTTCCAGCGATGCATGAATAAGCTTCATGCCTTCCAAAGCGATACCATCGCACATGGGATGATAATTTTTTGCCAGGAAGGCTTCCATATTATGGGTTAATGCGTCCATGCCCGTAGCTGCGGTTATCGGTGCGGGAATATTCATAGTAAGCACCGGGTCGGCAAAAACGATCCTGGCCATCAGTTTAGGAGAAAACAATATCTTTTTCTGATGCGTCTCATCATCTGCAATAATAGCGCTTCTTCCCACTTCGCTGCCGGTACCGGAAGTAGTGGGAACGGTAATGAAATGAGGAACATCATTGGTAACATATATATCACCGCCAATCAGATCATCATATTTAAAAAGATCGTCGCGGTGATTGATACGCAGTAGTATTGCGCGGGCAACGTCCAGTCCGGCACCACCGCCAATACCAATTATACTGTCGCGGTTTGTTGCATCCCACACATCCACACCTTTGTATACATCAGACTTCACCGGGTTTTTATGTATGTCCGAAAAAACGGCAGCACTGATATTGTTCTTCTGCAGATCAGCAACGATCTCTTTAAAAAAAGGCAGTTGTGCTACATTAGGGTCTGTTACAATTAAAGGTGCTTTTAAATGATTCGTTTTCAAATAAGCCGGAAGCTCTTTGATCACGTTCGCACCAAAACGTATGGTGGTGGGGAAATTAAACTGATGAATTTTCTCGAATGACATATAAAGATTTGAGATTTTTGATTTGAAATTTGAGATTCCTCTCTTACCGCCTTACGGTCTTACCACCCTACAGTCTTACCTTAAATGATCTCCAGGTACCGCTTCAATTCCCAATCCGTAACCACTTTCGAAAACTGCCGCCATTCCCATTCGCGCGTTCCTGTAAAATGAGCAACAAACGCTTCCCCGAATAATGCTTTGGCCACAGAGGACTGCTTCATGGCCTGGGTGGCCTGCCACAGGTTGGCGGGTAAGATACCATGCTTTTTATCTTCATAGCCGTTGCCTGTAGTTGCCGACACCTGCAGTTTCATTTTTTTACGGATGCCATACAATCCCGATGCCAGGCAGGCTGCCATAGCCAGATAAGGATTGGAATCGGAGCCTACCACCCTTGTTTCCAGCCGGGTTGACTTTTCGCCGGTTGGCAACGCCCGTAAAGCGGTTGTGCGGTTATCGATGGCCCAGGTAATAGTGGTAGGCGCCCACGCCCCTTCTACCAGGCGTTTATAGCTGTTTACCGTGGGTGCATACATGGGAAGAATATGCGGAAGGCAATGCAGCTGACCTGCTATGTAGCTTTCCATTAACGGGCTGATGCCAGTTTTGCTTTTTTTATCGTAGAAAAGATTTTGTTTGGCATCAGACGACCATAAGCTCTGGTGAACATGTCCGCTGCAGCCGGGTAAATTTTCGCTGAACTTGGCCATAAAAGTGGGAAGCACGCCATGCCGGTAACCGATCTCCTTAACGCCGCTTTTGAACAATACCGCCCTGTCGGCCGCTTCCAGTATGCCGGAATACATGATGGCTGCCTCATATACCCCCGGCCCGGTTTCGGTATGAAGCCCTTCCAGCGGTACATCGAATTTTTTCAGCAGGTCGAACAGGTCGTGAAAGAAAGCGCTTTTTTGCGAAGCCCGCAAAACAGAATAGCCAAACATGCCATTGGTCATGGGCCGGATATCGCGGAATTTCCCTGCATACAATTCGCCGGAATTATCGATCAGGTTGAACCATTCAAATTCCTGCGAACAAAAAGCAGTAAAGCCCTCGTCACGCGCCTGCTTATCTATCTTCTTCAATAAGCTTCTCGGGCAAACGGCAGAACAACCCTCTTTGCCATCATCGAAATCGGCCAGAAAAAAGGGCAGGTCATTTTCCCAGGGGATGCGCCTGTAGGTTTGAATGTCCACTACGGCAGTAGCATCCGGGTAACCGGTATGCCAGCCGGTAACGGCGGCGTTATCATAGGCAACATCCCCGGCATCCCAGCCAAATACCACATCGCAAAAGCCAAACCCGCTGCCTGCAATAGACCTGAATTTATCGAAGCTGATGACCTTGCCGCGCAGCACCCCGTCGAGATCCGTTATAGCTAATTTTACTTTTTGAATATGTTGCTCGGAAAGCTGCTGAAGGAGTTTAGTTATTGTCAGTTTCTGCGCCATGCCCTGATTTTTTTACAAAAAAATGAAACCAAATATAGCTGATAAGAAGAATACAAAAATAAACCAGGGCAACTTCAACGTTGAGGGTAGTCATAGCAATCAGCGAGACAATGGCAATGATCAAAGCAATCACAGGAAAGTAAGGATAAAAAGGTACCCTGAACGGACGGGGCAGGGAGGGCTCTTTTTTGCGCAGCACGAGTACGGTTATCATGGAAAAAATATAGAGTGTAATGGCTCCAAAACATGCAATAGTAATGATTTGCCCCGTTTTACCGGTAAGCAAAGCAATGATCCCGATAACCATATTGATCAGCAATGCGTTGGCAGGCGTTTTGAACCGGGTGTGGATGCTCCCGAAAGCCCGTGGTATATATTTTACCCTGCCAAACTCAAAAGTTGCCCGCCCAGCGGCAAGTATAATACCATGAAAGGAGGCGATAAGTCCCATCAACCCTACGGTGATCAGCAGATGATACAGCCACCCGCTGTCGCCGGTTACTTTTTCCAATGCCAGGGGGAGCGGTGAATCGGAAGGCGGCGCTCCTGCCGAAGGATATACAATAGCTTCCCATCCTGCCACGCCCACGGAAGATAAAAAAGTGAGTATGCACAATACAATAAGCGTAAGCAGCGCCGACCCGAAGCCGAGCAAAACATTGCGCTGCGGGTTAATGGCTTCTTCTGCCACGTTGGCTACTCCTTCTATGGCAAGAAAAAACCAAATCGCAAATGGAATGGCTGCCCAAACGCCTTTCCAGCCAAAAGGAAAGGCATTATGTTGAATATTTGTAAGCTCAAAATGAGGAAGGGTAGCGCCGGCAAAGATCAACAGTTCTGCTACAGCCAGTATAGTAATGACCAGCTCAAAAGTGGCTGCGGCTTTAACACCGTAAATATTAAGCCCCGTAAAAATAATATAGGCGCCTATGGCAATAACGGTAACGGGTACCTGTGGAAAGAAAATATGAAAATAAGCGCCTATCGCCGCTGCAATAGCCGGAGGAGCAAATACAAATTCAATGATCTGTGCCATCCCTGCTAAAAAACCAGCATCCTTTCCCAACGCACGGGTAGCATAATCAAACACCCCACCTGCTTTTGGAATGGCGCAGGCCAGCTCGGTATAGGAAAAGGTGAATGTAATGTAAAGCGCAATAATAAGCAATGTAGCCAGAGCAAGCCCGTAAGTTCCTCCCGCCGCAAGCCCGAGGTTCCATCCAAAATACATACCCGAAATAACATATCCCACACCCAGTCCCCAAAGCATTAACGGGCCTAAGGTACGGGGTAAATGGGAGCTGTCGGGAGAAGATGCCATAGCTGAAACTTATGCGCTGAAGATAGGAAAATCTGCGGAAGTTTATTATCTTGAAAGCATGAAAAACACCCTTCTCTGCCTGCTAACGCTGTGCTGCGCTTTGCATACACCCGCACAGCCTCCTTCAAGATATGATGTGCTCATACATGAAATTATGGTGAGCCCGCCTCTCTCGTCTTCCACCTTGCCCAACAGTAAGTACATTGAGCTTTATAATACCTCCCAGGAGACATATGATCTTTATGGATGGAAGATCACCGATGGCAGCAGCACTGCTATGATCAAAGTGCATTTTATACTGCTCCCAGACAGTTTCGTGATCCTTTGTCCAACCGGCGGAGCGCAGGCCCTATCGGCTTTCGGCGCTGCTATTGGAATAAGCGGTTTTCCTACTTTAAGGGTAAACGGCGATATGGTCTGGCTTTTATCGGATAACAACACCATGATACACGCCGTACAATACAGCCGGAGCTGGTACAACAATGAAGTGAAAAGTGCCGGCGGATGGTCGCTGGAAATGATAGATGCTAAAAACCCCTGCAGCGGAAGTACCAACTGGCAGGCCAGTACTCATGCCGGCGGAGGAACACCGGGAGCTCCTAACTCTGTAGCACGCAGTAATAAAGATATCACTGCGCCGCAACTGTTGCGCTCCTATGCAACAGATAGCCTGCACATTATACTGGTATTTGATGAGCCTTTAGACAGCAGCCAGGCAGCGGTAAAAGAAAATTATACGGGCAGCGACGGAATGACTATCCGGGAGGCTGCACCGCAACCGCCGCTGCTCAATACTGTGTATCTGAAGATAGATAATCAGCTCATAAAAAATAAAACATATACCCTGCAGGTCAAAAACCTGTACGATTGTAGCGGCAATATCATCAACCCTTCTATTGTTAACACCGGTTGGGGGCAGATGCCTGAAAAGGGTGATATCGTAATCAATGAAATACTTTTCAATCCTCCCGCAAACGGGTCAGACTATGTGGAGCTGTATAACCGGAGCAACCACATCATCAACGCTAAAACATTATATATCGCCAACAGGAATAATGCCGGTAGCCTCAACACGTTAAAACAACTGACCACCGAAGACAGGCTCATCTTTCCCGGCGACTTTATTGTGGTTACCGACAATGCCGCCGCTGTGCAACATCAATATCTTGCAAAAAACCCCGAAGCTTTTATGGAGATATCAACAATGCCCTCTTACCCCAATGCCTCCGGCACTGTGGTGGTATTAAATACACCAGGAGATATAATAGATGAGCTCAGCTACGATGAAAAATGGCATTTTGAATTGATCAGCAATAATAAAGGAGTAGCACTGGAAAGAATAGATCACGATCAGCCGACACAGGATAAAAACAACTGGCATTCCGCCGCAGCCAGTGCCGGCTATGGAACGCCCACCTACCAGAATTCACAATTCAGGGCAACGGAGCAACTACAGGGTGATATCAGCATCAGTCCTGCCGTTTTCTCTCCGGATAATGACGGACGCGACGATTTCCTTACTGTGGTCTACCGCTTCCCCCAACCGGGCTATGTATGTAATATTACCGTGTTTGATGCCCGCGGAAGAGCTATCCGCTATTTAGTACGGAACGGCATTTGCGGCACAACGGGTTATTACCGGTGGGACGGACTGGATGAAAAAAAACAACAAATAAGCATGGGTATTTACATTATACTAACGGAAGTGTATAGCCTGAACGGGAGCACAAAAAAATGGAAACAGGCAGTAACATTGGCGAGGATGAGATAACCGGTCACACCGCGGCGGAAAAATATTAGGTGCCCGGTGTGCACTTTATCTTTTTGAGAAGGTTGCCAATCTTTAATAAGATCGTTGAGTTTAAGAATACCTTCCAGGGCTGGCAACCTTAAGACGATGGACGCACTTCAAATTGTCGCCGGCTGGTGCGGACACCAGCCGGGGCGGCCTGCCGTGGGCGGTGTCTCCGCCGCCCACACGAAGCAAAGCTGTGCGACAATTTGAAATGCGCCCAAGACGGTCCTCCCAATGGTTTATACGGGGATAATAGCGACATTTGCAGCACCGTGAACCAGCGACAACTTTTTTTACAGCATGTAGCTCAAACGTCCGCCGCCCCACTGGCGCTGGAAATTGTAAAGGCAGAAGGCTCCACCTTGTGGGATGCAAAAGGTAAGTCATTCACCGACCTGATCGCCGGTATCAGCGTATGCAATATCGGGCACCGGCATCCCGCAGTAACAGAAGCCATCAAAAAGCAGGCAGATCAATACCTGCACCTGCTGGTATACGGTGAATTGGTTGAAACACCCCAGGTAGCTTACGCGCATTATCTTACACAACATTTGCCTGACTCACTCAATTCAGTATACTTTACCAATTCTGGCGCTGAAGCAACCGAAGGCGCTATGAAGCTGGCTAAACGCTGCACCGGCCGAACACAGATCATCGCCTTTAATCAATCATATCACGGATCAACACAGGGCGCGCTAAGCATTATCGGCGACGAGCACTGGCGCAATGCCTACCGCCCTTTGCTGCCGGGTATCCTGCACCTCAACTATAATTCACTCGAAGATCTTGAACATATTAATACTTCCACCGCCTGCGTGATCGCTGAAACCGTGCAGGCAGAGCGTGGCGTTATCTCTCCTTCCAAAGTATGGATGCAGGCCTTGCGCAAAAAATGTACGGAAACCGGTTGCCTGCTGATACTGGACGAAATCCAGACCGGCTTTGGAAGAACAGGAACACTGTGGGGATTTGAACAGATGGAGATAATACCCGATATTGTTCTGCTCGGGAAAGCTATTGGCGGAGGGATGCCTTTAGGCGCTTTTATTGCTGATAAGCAGCTCATGTGGAGTTTGACGAACAACCCCGTTCTTGGCCATATCACTACATTCGGCGGGCACCCGGTTAGCTGCGCTGCCGGACTGGCCGCAATGAAGGCTTTACAGGAAGAAAATATGATAGCAGCGGTAAGCGCAAAAGAAAAACTTTTCCTTTCATTACTGAAGCATCCTCATATTAAAGCCATACGCTCTGCAGGGCTGCTGATCGCTGTTGAATTTGAAAGTTTTGAAAAGAATAAGGCTGTTATTGACCGGTGCATAGAAAGCGGTGTGCTTACAGACTGGTTCCTGTTTGCCCCGCAATGTATGCGCATCGCGCCCCCGCTCAATATCAGCGACGAAGCGCTCACCGCGGCCTGCAACATCATTATTAACGCTATTGACAAAGCATAACCCATTACGGATGAACGACAACAAAGCGGTTATTGAAGAATTTTATACTTCCTTTCAACGCCTACATGCTGCCGGCATGAACGCGTGCTACAGTGATGATATCATTTTCAGCGACCCGGTTTTTGGTATATTAAGGGGTGAGGAGGTGAAAGTCATGTGGGAAATGCTGTGCACTAACGCAAAAGATTTTTCACTCAGCTTTTCCGATATTGAGCTGCTGGACGAAGAGTACGCCACCTGCAAATGGAATGCAACCTATACTTTTTCTAAAACGGGCCGTAAGGTAACGAACCACATTAAAGCCTTTATACGCATAAAAGACGGGAAGATCATTGAGCACAGTGACGCTTTCAGGCTCAGCACCTGGCTTGCACAGGCCTTTGGCTGGAAAGGCATCCTCTTTGGCTGGACGGGCTATATGAAAAGGGCGACGCAAAAAAAGGCAAGGAAAAATTTACTGAAGTATATGGAAGGTAGGAATGTGGAAACGTGAGAATGTGGGAAATGTGGAAACTTGGATGGCGGAGAGAAATTATGGGTCAAGTATTATAAGGATATATGATAATTTACTGGTTAATTATTTTAAGCGCACAAAACTCACAGTAATTTACTCCTGGCCTGTCCAACTTAGGTTAATTAGGGAAACGAAAAATTAAATTACCTGGTTCCAATATTTCATACTTAAAGATTTTTTAGGAGTGGACAAATCAGAGGTAAAACTCCGCTCTTCAGGATGATCTGTTTACAACACAACGAAGATAACCAGCAGACAAGCTGCGTAGCAGCTATAATATTTGTAGGAAAAAATAGAGAAAAAGTAAAAAGGCGCATAGCGCCGTAATATTAAAACCGATTTTATACAGGTGGGCTATTATTCCTGATCAAAAAAGTAAAATATTTTAATATTGCGCCGCGCTGTGGTTTAGAGCAAATGTGTTGAAATGACTACAAATATTTGGGCGCGCTGCGCTTGGTAAATGCATCACTTTTAAATGCACACCCTCACGGTAATTTAGCTACAGCATATATCGGAGCTACCTCATTTCCACCACCTCACTTTTAGCGATGATATGGTATAGCTTAATGGTAAGCGCATGAAAAAGGATCTTGGCATTGGCATTCCTTTCAATATAATAAGCGGCCTTATCCAGTTCTTCTATAATAGCCTGGTGCTGATGGAGGGAAGCGATCTTATTCAGCCGCAATGCAAAATCCCTTTCTGCATCCGGTAGATGGGTGCTTATCTCCGGTATTATCTGCAGGCGGATAGTTTGCTGCAGTAAATGATTGAAATAACGCAAAAATTGTTTTTGCTTTTCCCTGCCCTGGCGGCTTATTTCTTCAATCCATTTTACCTGGGCAACAGGGCCGGTTTTTAGTACCGCATTCAGCCAGTCGCGCAACATGCCCTGCCAGTCGTCGCCCGAATGCTGCAGCAACTGTAGTGCTTCGTGATAATTTCCTTCACTCACCAGCGCTATCTGCCGGGCCTGTGCAGGCGCTACTTTCCCTCTTTCCATTAAGGCGGCTTCAATATCGCTTATGCCTAATGCGGGGATCTTGACCAACTGCGTGCGGGAAAGGATAGTGGGCAAAATAAGACTTTCATTTTCCGCTACCAGCAGGAATAATGTATCTTCCGGCGGCTCTTCTATGAGCTTCAGCAGCTTATTCCCCGCATTACCCAGGTATTCCGGCAACCACATCAGCAGGATCT
This sequence comes from uncultured Terrimonas sp., assembly GCA_964599035.1. Classification (GTDB taxonomy): domain Bacteria; phylum Bacteroidota; class Bacteroidia; order Chitinophagales; family Chitinophagaceae; genus Agriterribacter. Next base: position 17,908 of record CAZREP010000079.1, read on the forward strand.
TATACCGGCTTTCAAAACTTTTGAGGCTCAGCTTACGGATAATATCATTACACTCATGCGCTGTAATATTTCCCTGCTTGTTCTCGGCTCCTATAAACTGCAGCCAGTCGTACCCGTTGCCATACGGATATTGCTTTATAAACTCCCTCCATTCAGTAATATAATCGGAGCTTAAAGGTTTATCGCCGCTCTTTTTAGGAACAACCGGATAAGAGAAATGAATATCCGGATGGATGAGCCCGGCCGATTTCAACCAGGCAGGCTGCTGCTGCATCCAGGCGTCCGCCTGCAGGCAGGTTTCATTTACAGGAGGTGTAGCGTCCTGCCTCACATCCGGTTCACCGAAAAGCGATCCGAAGCTATTGGCAGCGTTGCCAGATCCGGTATAGGAAAAAAGGCTTACATAACTGGCAAAGGCAAGGGCAAGGGGAAGCGCTCCGGAACCCTCTTTACCCAGGAATAACAATGCATGGCTAAGGCGGTTATGATGAACCATTTGCAGGAGCTGCTGCTTTACTTCTTCCTGTCCTATAACATCCCTGAATAACATATGCCGCTAAAATAAGCATTCCCGTGAAAGTAAACCCCACAAGATGATTTACTTACGCAAATGACCCACCAGCGGAGTACTCCCTCCTGTTTTAAGATACTTTTTTACTGTTTCTCCCAATCTTTCCATTACCAGTGCGGCGCTGCCGATCAACTCTGCTTCATAGCCCAGCGTTGAAATGCTTATTTCCGTATTAACAGCCAGCCTGGGTATGCAATGTTCGTTGAGCGCCTGCTGTATGGGCGCCTGCCATATCTTGCCTGCCAGCGCTCCCCTGCCGCTCAACACCACAATGCCGGGGTTAAGGAGATGAATTAAAATAGCGATCCCTCTTCCTATATTATAGCCGGCTTCCGACAACAATTCTATAGCAAAACGATCGCCACCGCCAGCCGACCGGATAATGGCTTCAGCATCCTTTTCCAGGTCTTCTTCCTTACCCGAAAGCAAACGCTTTAATACCGTTACCCTGCCGGACTGTATGCCGGCCTTCGCCTTCTCTACAATAACAAACAGTGATGTCTCCGTTTCCAGGCAACCGCTTTTGCCGCAACTGCACAACTTGCCATTGTTAAAAAGAGGTATATGACTGAACTCCCCCGCAAATCCATTATCACCCCTAAACAGGGTGCCTTCCAATATCATCCCAAGGCCTATACCCCACCCAATATTGATCACCATGGCATTTCGCCTGTTGCGTGCGGAACCAAATCTTAATTCTGCCAGACCCACGATGCCCGAATCATTTTCAATATAGCAGGGAAGCCCGATCCTTCCTGATATATATCCCGTAATGTTCTCGCCTTTTGTGGGCAGAAAAGTATAATTAAGCCCCTGCTGCGGATCAACAAAACCCGGCATACCTATACCAATACCAGCAAACTTGCTTCTACTGATGTCCGACTGTTCAATAACATGTTCAATTTTATCGGTGAGCAGTGATAAGGCCATAGCATTATCCGCCATCCGCAGTTCGAATTTTTCTACGGGATAAGCGTAATTATTTTGCATATCCATAATGGCGATCCGTGTAAAAAACTGGTCCATAGCCACCGAGATCGTGTAAAGGAAATTGGGCCGGAGGGCATACGTAAGCGGCCGCCTGCCGCCACTGGAGGGTGCATAGCCGGTTTCAATAACCACGCCTTCAGCAATAAGCTCATTCAATATTTTAGTAGTAAGCGAGAGGCTTTTATCTATCTTTTGACTCAACTCGGCGCAGGAAAGCAAATTGGAAAAATAAAGCTGCCGTATGATTTTCCTTTTATAAGATTGACTTTTACCAGCCATACAGATAAATGAATACCTTCCTTTTATAGATAATGAGGGTAAGTTAGCATAAGTTTTTCAGAAAAACAGCAACGAGTGCATGCGGGTGTATTTCAAATTGTCGCCGGTTGGTGTCTCCACCAACCGATGCGGCCTGCCGGGGTTGACCAAAAAGGTTCAGTCTAAAGATATGCCACTAAGAAATCAAAGACACAAAGTTCTGATCTTCAAGCTCTAATTTTCTTAGTGGCTTAGTGACGTGGTAGCAAAATATTACCCTATGAACCAAAGCGATACGAAAATTGAAATGCAATCGTGTACGCTGATTCCGGATACTGGTACCTGCTCAGGCTTCCTGCCCCATCCATATAGCACCGCCTATGCTGTTGCGGGTAGCGCCTGTTACTGACGACAATACATTATTTTCCTCCCGCCAGCGCAGCACCCCTATCAACGCCATTACCAGCGCTTCTTTATACTGCACTGTTTTTTCATCCGGAACCAGCAGTTCGATATGATATGGCGCTATCCGGTCCCGTATTCTTTGTATTAAATAGTTATTAAACGCGCCGCCGCCGGTAACAAGCATTTTTGCAGGCGCCATTGCGCCGTCGCCCCTTTCCCTGATCTGCCCTATTGCAGCATTAACCTGAAAAGCAATATGCTCGGTATAGGTGCACAGCGCATCCTCCAGTACGGGCTCCTCCTGTAATACCAGCGGATATACAAGATCATTCCCAAAATCGTTGGAAAGGGATTTGGGAAAGGGTTCACCATAAAAAGGAAGACAATTCAGCCTTTTGAGCAATTCTTCATTCACATTACCACTTAATGCCATTTCTCCGCCTTCATCATATAGTTTACCTGCCCGCGCTGCCAGCAAGTTCAATACGCGGTTGGCAGGGCAGATATCAAATGAAATACAGTGGCTTGCATTTTGAAAAGAAACATTGGCAATTCCTCCTATATTCAGGCAATAGGGATAGGCATTAAAAAGCAATTTGTCTCCTATGGGCACAATAGGGGCTCCCTGACCTCCCAGCGCTATATCCAACGCTCTCAGATCGCTTACAACAGGAATTCCTGTTTGAGCGGCAATAGCAGCACCATCTCCTAACTGCGCAGTCATCTTTTTTCCGGGTACATGAAAAACGGTATGCCCGTGAGAAGCGATCAGTTGCACCTGGTACTGTAATTGATGTATGTTAATAAATGCATTGACCTGTTCTCCCAGGTAGTGCCCGTATTCGGTATGTAACAACTGGTAATCCAGCACATTAAGCTGTACGGCCGATTGTAATTTGTTGGTCCATTCAGCCGTATACGGATAACAGTCTGCATGTTCTATATCAAAACTCCAGTTCCCTGCGTTTTCATGGAAATGGACGTAAGCGATATCCAGCCCGTCTAATGAACTGCCGCTCATAAGGCCAA
>CAZREP010000080.1:0-21127 GCA_964599035.1 uncultured Terrimonas sp.
GTACACACTCTCCATCCTTTTGTCATTGTTGTCGTACGCCACAGTAATAATTTTTAAAGGTTTAACTTGTCCTGTTTTAAAGAGGAACAAAGATAAAATTGTTTTTGAATTGACAAAATTTTAACCAAACTCTTCTGTGAATTGATTTTGCGGGGGTTATTCCTCTTCTTTCCGCTCCTGTTCCTGCTGCTGGCGGTACATTTCGGCGTAATGGCCATTGAGCGCCAGCAATTCTGCGTGCGTTCCCTTTTCCACTATTTTTCCGGTATCCATTACTATAATGCTATCAAATGCAAAGAGGCTGAAAACGCGATGGGTAATGATTATAGCCGTTTTATCGTGCAGGAAATCATACAGGTTACCGATGATCTCTTTCTCTGTTCTGGCATCTACGGCGCTCAGGCAGTCGTCGAGCACCATGATGCCGGGGTCTTTGATCATGGCCCGCGCGATGGATATCCGCTGCTTCTGCCCTCCGCTTAAGGTAACGCCGCGTTCGCCCACTAGGGTCCGGAACTCTTCGGGAAAGTAACTGATCTCTTTTTCCACGCTTGCCTGCTTTGCCGCTTTACGGATCATTTCCCCGCTGGCTTCATCCATTCCGAAACGGATATTGCCGGCAATGCTGTCGCTGAACAAAAAAACATCCTGCGGCACATAGCTGATCTGGTCTCTCAGGCTGCGTAGCTCCATCTGGCGTATATCGGTGCCGTCGATCGTGATCTTTCCGTGGGTGGGGTCATACATCCGCAACAGCAATTGTGCTACAGTGGATTTGCCGCTTCCTGTTTTGCCTATGATGGCTATTTTATGCCCCCGGGGTATGTCCAGGGAGAAGTGCTGCAATGCCCTGATGCCGGTATGAGGATAGGTGAAGTCTACCTGTTCAAACCGGATATGTCCGCTGAGGCGGGGAGTAACCGGAGCCGCAGCGTTGCGGATATCCGGCATGGTATCTAAAAATTCATTCAGCCTCTTTTGAGAAGCAGCGGCCCTTTGTATCATGCTGGCAACCCAGCCGATAGAGCTCACCGGGAAAGTGAGCATATTAATATATACCACAAATTCGGCAATGGTACCTATGGTAATGTCATTGGGATTGCGGATATGGTATAATCCCCCGATCATAATGGTAAGCAGGGTGCTCAGCCCGATAAGGAGGCTTATGGAGGGAAAATAGATGGCTTCTATCTTAGCCAGGTTAACCGCGCTTTTTTTATAGGCTTCGCTGTTCTTTTCAAAAAAATGCTCCATTGTTTTTTCCTGCACGAACGATTTGATCACCCGGATGCCTGAATACGATTCCTGCGCATTGGTAGTGAGGGTGCTGAGCTGGGCCTGTATGTTCTCGCTCCGTTTATGGATAATGGTATTAACAATATAAATGGTGACAGCGAGAATGGGCAGGGGAGTAAGCACATAAAGCGTAAGCTCCCAGTTTTTTTGGAACATGTAAAAGAGGCTGAGACCGATCAGTGCCACCAGGTTAATAAAATACATCATAGCGGGCCCGGTATACATTCTTACCCGGCTTACATCTTCGGCCATCCTGCTCATCAGGTCGCCGGTGCTGTGTGTTTTATAAAAAGCGGTATCCAGTCGTTGGTAATGGAGATATATCTCATTTTTCTGGTCGTATTCGATCAGGCGGCTCATCACTATAATGGTTTGCCGCATGAAGAACATGAAGATCCCTCTCAACAGGGCCAGCACCAGCAAAGTAATACCGCATACCATTACCAGCCAGGTAAAATCATGCGCTTCTATTCGTTCTTCGGCCTGGTTGATAAAAGCTTTAACCAGGGGATCGTATTCTTTTGCATATGATTTTGTATATACCTGCTGTTCATTATTGAGCGATCCTATTTCAATCTGCACCTTATCCATTACATAGCCTGTTACCTGCGGGGCCAGGATGCCGAAATAGTTGGAAACGATTATGAAGAGAATGCCAAGCAAAAAACGCCACCTGTATCTGAGGAAATATTTATTAAGAGCTCTTAAATGCTTCAACGCAGTTTTAATTTATGACAAATGTACTGAAATACATCCCGGTAAATAGGCGCATCGTTTTCCTGTGAAAAATGATGTAGGTTTGAAAAAAACTTTTCTCGTGACTGCCATCGTATTTTTACGGCAATGAATTTCTTTCTTTTGCGGTTATGCCGCAACGAAAGTGGAACATTATTTGTCTGTGTAACGAGCAGTTTTTAAGTTATGAGATCTCTCTGCATACTCATTATATCCCTTTTGCTTTTTCATTGTCCCGGACAATCCCAGCAACCGCCCGGCCGTCCCAAAATAGGATTGACCCTGAGCGGGGGAGGGGCAAAGGGGCTTGCGCATATCGGTATATTGAAAGCGATAGATTCTGCGGGGCTCAATATTGATTATATCACCGGCACCAGCATGGGAAGCGTGATCGGCAGCCTGTATGCCATAGGTTATTCTGCCGATTCTATAGAAAAGATTGCAAGAACGATTGATTGGGAACTTTTGCTGAGCAACCAGTCATCACTCCGCAGTGTGTTCATGGAAGAGAAGGAGGAGTATTCGAAGTATGTGGTGGAGCTGCCGTGGGTGAACCACCGGTTTACCTTGCCTACCGGCATATTGGAGGCGCAGGAATTATGGCTGAAATTCTCAGAGCTGCTTTTTCCGGTAAGTCATATCAAGGACTTTTCACAGTTCAGCATTCCGTTTAAATGCATTGCCACCGATGTGGGAAGCGGGGAAGCGGAAGTGATGGAAAAAGGTGAGATCGTTTCGGCAGTGCGGTCGAGCATGGCTATTCCCTCTTTTTTTACAGCAGTAAAAGTGGGCGACAGGCATTTGGTGGATGGGGGGATTGTACGCAATTTTCCGGTGCAGGACGTAAAGCAAATGGGCGCTGATATTATTATAGGAAGTAATGTTTCTACCGGTTTGCTGGCATCCGACAAGGTGCGCAATGTGATACAGGTGCTTTTGCAGGTGGCTTTTTTCAGGGAAGCCGAAGATCAGCGGAACGAGGTGCCGCTTTGTGATATTTATATAGACTATCCTTTGGAAAATTATAACATGGGCAGCTTCGGGCAGGCGAAGAATATACTGGAAGCGGGTATTAAAAAAGGGAGGGAATTGTACCCGAGGCTTAAACAGCTTGCAGACTCTTTAAATGAGCTGTACGGCGTTACACCTTTCCGGGAGAACAGGCTGCCGGAAGTGAAAAAGGTTAAAATATCATCGTTTGAATTAAGCGGTCTTCAAAATACAACCATTGAATTCTTCATTAATACGCTCAACCTGTTTACCAACAGGTGGTACTCGGCAAAGGATATCTCAGACATGATCCGCCATGCATTCGGCACCCGGTATTATAACCGTATATTGTATTCCCTGCATGAGCAGCCCGATGGCAGCTATAAGATCGTTTTTGATGTGGTGGAGAATCCGCTCACCTTCGCCAAGCTGGGCTTACATTACGATAAGTTCAGCGGTATCAGCGCTATCGTAAATTTCACCAGTCGCAATTTTATCACTACCAATTCAAGAAGCCTGGTAACGGTAAATGTCGGTGATAATTTCCGCGCAAGAGCCGAGCACCTGCAGTATATCGGACGGCACAAAAACTTCTCTTTTTCCCTCGGTGCCCAGTACGACAGGTTTAACATCAGCACTTATGATCTGTACCAGACCAATGAGGCGCATGCTTACCGTGAAACAGGTTTGTACAAGCGGCAATATTCGAGGCTGTACAGCACTGCTACTTTTTCAGGCAGCAGGAAATTATCCACGGGGATAGGCTTCCGAATGGAATTTTTTAAATACAGGCCTGTTATTTCCGGAAACCTGGAGCTCGACGGGAGTACCAGCTTTCCTACCGTTTTTACCTTTCTGAAATATAATGTATTGAATAAGCAGGTTTTCCCTACCCGGGGAATGAAACTTGATCTTGAGATCGGCAGGGTGCTGAAACAGCATAAAAACATGCTTGTTCTTAAAGACGGGGCGCCGGCAACGGGTGATGAATATTCCATTGATACACACCCTTACACCAGGACGTTATTGAATATAGAAAGCTATCATCCTGTTTCACACAGAGTAACTTTCTTAACCTCCCTTCAATCGGGCATTAACCTGAATTACAGTAATCATGTTATGAACGAGTTTTCTATTGGCGGCATGATACCCCTCTACAACAACCAGATCACTTTTGCCGGATTGCCGGAAGCTACTACCTACGCTGCCGATGCTGCTGCTTTTATGGGAGGGGTACGGTATGAGTTTTTGTCTAATACCTATCTTACCGGTAAAGCGAATGTGTTATTTACCAATTTTATAAGCAGGAGCACATTTTTTAACAACCCCGATTTCTTTTCGGGATATGCGCTAACCTTCGGTTATAATTTCGCGTTAGGTCCGCTTGAGGTGAGCGCCATGTACAGCGACCAGTTAAGGAAAGTGACTTCTTACGTTAGCCTGGGCATCAGCTTCTGACCAGCGCAGCTATCATAAAATTATTTGCGGTATGTTCCGGGACGGAGTCCCGGGAGAACATAAAGGCTGCGAAGTCAGGAGACTTCGCGCAGCGGGAGAAGTCAGGAGACTTTGTGCAGCGGATGAAATTACTCCAGTGTCTTTTTGTGGAGCATGGCCCATTTCAGCAACGCATTGTTCCCCTCTTTCAGGCCCAGCTTGCGGCAAATGTTGTGGCGATGATTTTTAATGGTATAAGGACTCAGAAACAGGATGGAAGCTATTTCACGGCTCGTTTTATGCTGTGAAATCAATTGAAGAATCTTCCGCTCGGCATCACTGAGCATTTGATGAATTGAAGAATCGGCATATAACCTGCCTGGTTTGTCATTGGCTTCAATGAGCGGCCATGCAAGTTTCATAGCTGCAAAAACAGCGGCTTCATCTACCGGTTTAATAATATAATTTAAAGGCTGGTACAGCAGTGCCCTTTCAATAATAGCCCTGGACTGGTAGGAGGTTATGAAAATCACATCAAACACATATTGCTGCCGCAGGGTTTCTATCAGCGTAATGCCGTCCTTCTCCTCTCTCAGGTTAATGTCACATAAAATAAGGTGGGGTAAAAACCCGGGCATGGTATCTGCTACTTCCTGTTGGTTAAGGGCAATAGCCGTGCTGCACTCAAAATTAGCGGTAAGCTGCTGCTCAAGAAACCGGGCTATGATAATTTCGTCTTCTATAATAAGGATGCGCATTTATGCAGTGTTAGGAAAGGTGAAAAAATAACCGGTGCCGTTGTATCGGCTGATATTGTAATGTCCCTTCAATTGTCGGGTAAGGTCGGCAATAAGCGTTAGTCCAAAACTGTTAAGCGGCTGAACACTGAATCCTTTGCCGTTGTCGTGGTAGCGCATTTTCCAGTGATCACCGGCATTCAGGATTTCAATGCTTATTTGCGGTAGCGGCTGCTCTGTAAAAGCGTGTTTATAAGAATTAGTGATCAGCTCGGTAATGATAAGTCCCAGGCATATATTCGCTGTTGCATCTAAAATTAAAGTGTTGTCTATATTAAGCCTGATATCAACCGGTTCCGATTGTGCAAACATGTTTTTGGAATGTTCAACGATCTCGGCAATAAATGTTACCGGCGAAATAGTTTTGTTGTCGGCACTGTTGCCGGGGTTGAGGCTGTCGTTGACCAGCATCATGGCTTTGATGCGGGCTATATTGTCTTTTAGGATATTGCCTGCGTACTCATCCTTACTGCCTGCCAGTTGCAGGCTGTTGAGGCTGTATAGCAGTTGCATATTGTTTTTTACACGGTGGTTCAGCTCATTCATCAGCAATTCTATATGTTTATTCCGGCGATTCAGCTCATGGGTACGTTCGGTCACACTTTTTTCCAAAAGATGGTTTTGTTGTTGTTGCAATCGTGTGAGTTGTTCCAGGTATAGGGTTTTGTCTTTTTCATTTTGCCAGAGCTTACCATTGATGCCGGCTAAAAAAAGCAGGCTTACCGTAATCAGCAGGCTGCCTGATAGTATAGTAAATAAGCTAAATGCCGCCTCGCCCGCAACAAACAGTGCCAGCGTTACAAAGAGGGCGATCAGCAGGTAGATGATGACACCATAGCCTAAAAAGCGCTCCCGCCTGTCCAAATGTTTCCAAAGCTGCAGCACACGCAGCAGGTAAGCAACCTGTACAATAAGAAAGGAACCATTGATATAGCTCATTATCCTGAAATTGCCGGTGTAATAATGAATGAAAAAGGACAGCAGCGAAAGCACTAAAATCGCATATAAAACCACTTTTCCAAGACTGTACAATCGGGAGTTTTTTTCTTTCACTTTCCAAAAATCCAGTACCAGTAAATAAAGACCGGCTATGGCCAGGTGCAAAAAGTGGACGGTTAGCTGCCAGCCGGCATAGGGATATGAGGGGAAAAACCAGTCGATAAGATAACGGTCCAACGCAAGATTGTAGAGCATGAGCCCGGTTATAAAAACGGCCAGCCACAGGTAGGGCAGGTAGCGGTTAATGATCCAGGTGATGAGTACGTACAGCAGCAACAGTATTGCAGCGCCCTGGAACCAGAAATCTACGAGTTCCCGCTGCTGACGGGCTTTGGTAAAACGATACAGGCCGTTCAATTCAAAGTCGAATACAGGCCGGTATTGCTTGGTATGCAGGCTTCGGATCAGTAGCCGGTAGGTTATGCCGTTTGCCAGTTTCAGGTGAAAATGAAAACGGCTGTCGCCGGGGTTGATCTGTTCAGCCGGTCTGAAAGCGCCCGCCCGCTGGTGTGTAACTGCTGCTCCCGGTGTGTCGGGTATCATATACAGGTCGGCATAGCTAAGGTGTTTGAACGATATTACAGCGTCGGTTGTACCGGTACTTTTGATGCGGGTAAAGAGCCAAAAAACGCTGCCCGGTTTTTCGGTCTTGAACCCTGTAATGTCCACAAACCGTTCCGGATGAGCAATAAGTGTATCAGGGTTATAAAGGGCGTTGCTATCTTCTATGATGGTGAAATAAGGACGCATAGCTGTAGCCGGCGCTGCAGGATTAAAAATAATGCTGTCGGCTGCCGCACGGGCAGTGCTATACCACAGGATAAAGCATAATAAAAGTGGTGTAAGTTGTTTCACAGTATAATGGTGCCCTGGATGATCAAATGTTGATTTGTATCATAAATGATATGAGATATGAAGATAAACATCCTTTGTATTCCCCTATAAAATGACAGGTATTCTCTCCTTTATATAACAAAAATTAGGACCCCGGGGTCTATTTTTTGTTGAAATGCCGGTGAATACCTTTGCCCTGTCTGTAAATATCCTATTTCATGAAAAGACTATTACTGGCGGCATTTCTGGCTGCCGCTTTTTCTGCCACGGCACAAAATGTGGGAATCAATACCAATACGCCTGCTACAACGCTCCAGGTAGTTGGAGCTCCTGCTACTCCCACCGTGGCTGACGGTGTAACCATTCCCTCTTTAACAGGCAACCAGCTAAAAGCCAAAGACAGCAGATATACTGCTGCTGAAAGCGGAACCCTGGTGTATATTACAGCTGCCGCCTCGCCTGTCAGCACCAAAACCGCCAACGTTACCGCCGCAGGCTTTTATTATTTTGACGGCTCGGTATGGCAAAAAGTATTAAGCACTAATCCCGCCAAAGGGCAATTGCTGAACAGCGTGTATATCGGTGCTCCGACCCTTTCAGCTACGTCCACGTCATATTCCGGAAGCGGATCAACAGCGCAAACAACCTTACTCACCTATTCGTACCCGCCTGTTTCTGCCAACTCTACGATACTGGTGCAATATCACAACTCATCTTATACCATCAGCGGATATACCGCCTCTACGACCGGCACTAACTCAGATGAGTTTCAGTCCCGGCTGCTCATCGGCACGAGCACTACCATCATTAATAAACAAACGGCAGGTGCTTATTCACCCGGTGGAAATGGCTATAGCAGAACCGGCACGCTCTTCCCTATAACCGGCGTAGCTACCAATACAAATACCAGCGCCAAAACAATTACGATAACAGTTCAAAGAACTTCCGGCGACGACAATATTTCGTCCATCAGTGCTGCAGCAGGCACACTCATTATCCAGGAAATAGCCAACTAATAATATTGCCTCTTGAAAAAGAACCTGTATACCGGCATATTCATACTGTTGTGGAGCCTGAGCGCAGGCGCCCAGAATGCACTCTACAACAATGGCGGAGGGTTACACATTACCTCCGGCGCCACACTGACGATAAACGGCGGCTTTACCAACACGGGTGCCAGTCCTGCTCTGCAAAATAATGGCATACTTGCGGTAACGGGCGGCATCACCAATAACCAAACGATGAGCACCTATACCGGCAAATTGGTATTGAGAGGAAACACCACCCAAATCCTGGGCGGTACGGCCGATATGCTCACCCGTGACCTTGAGATAAACAATGCGGATGGTATTACCCTCAACAGGAGGCTGAAGGTTGATGGCGCTGTAACCTTTATTAACGGTATCCTCGCCGCTACCGCTACACCTTTATGGTTTACCTCCGCCGCTACGTATACCGGCGCATCTGATGCGGCTCACGTAAACGGCTATGTGGTGAAGGAAGGTACCGGCAACTTTAACTATCCCGTAGGCGATGGTACCAGATTTCAACAGGTAGGGGTAACCGCATCTGCCAATGCCGGAGGTATACTGGTAAAATATGAGCCGAATGATGCCGGCACTGCATCCTTTGGCACTACAGGTGCATCTGCCACGCCGTTGCTGTATTATAACACCAAAGAACACTGGGACATCCATCCGCTAAGCACTGCCACCGGTACGGTAACCATTTATTGGGATGACTATAACAATGTTGGTATCAGCAGCACAGCCCACCTGTCGGTAGCTCACAAAAGCGGGGGACTCTGGCTCAACGAAGGCGCCGCAGGCCTTAGCGGCACGACAGCCGTGGGTAGTGTTACCAGCGCTTCGCTAAGCGCCTGGAGTCCCTTTACGCTGGGAAGCATCAACAGTTTATCAACACTGCCCGTTCACTGGCTGAGCATACGTGGCAGCCTCACTGCCCATAGGCAGGCGCTGATGAACTGGCAGGTGAGCGAATTCAACGTGGCGGCCTACCATGTTGAAAAAAGCACGGATGCCCTGCAGTTTGCAACCATCGGACGATTGAGCAGCAAAGGCGATGGCAACAATAGCTACAGCTTTACAGAAGCGGATCCGCTTAGCGTTACTACTTACTATCGTATTAAACAAACCGGTATAAATGGGCGTTATGCTTATTCTCCGGTCATCAGGTTGCAACCGTCAGGCGAAACAAACGATGCGATAGCAGTATACCCGGTACCTTTTACAACCGGCTTTACGATAACCAGCAATAAAGCACAGAAAGCCTGTCTTATCAATACCCGCGGACAGGTATTGCGGCAGGTACAGCTTAATAAAGGCGCCAATTACATCCATGCCGCGGAACTAGGAAACGGTGTTTATTATCTTACTACAGGAAACGGTGGCATACACAAACTGGTAAAACAGTAGGATTGGGTTTATGGTTTGAAAGTTTATAGTTCTGGGTGCAAGGCAGTTTTGCCATAGCTGATCGCCGGAAGTTCCTTCGTATTCACGGCAGCACCTGTTTATACAAACCCAGTTCCGACAGGGTAGGGTTAAGCCTCGACGACAGGATGCGGAGCCGCACTTTATTTGTTGTTACCGGGCTGAACCGGATAAGTCGTTTATACCCCACCGTTGTACCTGAGGTAATGGTCTTCCATTCATTTCCCTGTTGGTATTCCAGTACAAACTTTTCAATGCGTTGACCAACAGTGATATTTTCCTGGAGGAGCAGCACATCAAATGTGGATATTTGCTTAAGGTTCACTTCAATTACTGCTGCCGTGTCTTTTTTCCTGGCTATCCAGTAGGTGTCGTAGTCTCCGTCAAGGATATATTTACCGTTTTTACCGATATTGGTGGCGGCGCCATTGGCAAGGTTAACGCTGAAGGTTGCTGTTATTGCTTTTTTCCAGGCTTTCAGAATAGCCACGTCGTTCTCGTGTATGATCCCTCTTTTGTCGGGGGGGATATTCAGGAGCAGAACGCTGTTCCTTCCTACGGAGCTGTAATAAATATCCAGCAGCTTTTCCGGGGTCTTTACTTTGTTGTCTTCTTCAGGGTGATAAAACCATCCCGGCCGTATGGATACATCCGTTTCTGCCGGGTACCATACCAGGCCTTTTGCATGGATGATTTTTTCATGGCTGCCAATGTCACTGCCTGTCATATCACCCTGGGGCTTGAAAGCAAGATCCTGCTGCGATCCGGAAGCAATTTCCGCCTGGTCGAGGTTGCCGGTGGGCACTACGCTCCATTCTGTTTCGCGGCCATAACCGCTTTCGGTGCCCACCCATCTTACATCCGGCCCCATAATGGCAATGGTGGCAGCAGGCTGGAGCTCGCGTATCAGCCTGTACCATCTTTCAAAATCGTATACCTGTTTTTTCCCGTTGGCCCCCTCACCATTAGCGCCATCAAACCATACTTCATCTACACGTCCATAGCGGGTAAGCAGTTCCGTGAGCTGGGCAACAAAGAAATCGTTATAAGCATCCGTTCCATATACGGAAGCGTTCCTGTCCCAGGGTGATAAATAAATGCCGAATCCGATGCCATAAGCACGGCAGGCATCGGAAACTTCCTTTACCATATCCCCTTTGCCATCTTTCCAGGGACTGGCCGCTACGGAATGTTTTGTGGTTGCTGTGGGCCACAGGCAAAAACCGTCGTGGTGCTTTGCCGTGATGATCACCTGTTTTATGCCGGTATTTTTTGCCGTAAGCACCCATTGCTTTGCATCGAGTGCCGTGGGGTTAAAAAGTTGGGGATCTTCCTTCCCGTTGCCCCATTCCTTATTGGTAAAGGTGTTGATCCCGAAATGAAAGAAAGCGGTCAGTTCCAGTTGTTGCCAGCGCAACTGGCGTGGCGATGGCGTTATATTAGCAGCTTTGGCAATAATATCTTTTTCCGTATCGCCGGGCTGTATCAGTACATAGTTTTTCTGCCCGGAGGCAATATGGCATAAAAAGCTGCATGCCGCTGCTATAAACAGATTCTTATTCATGGTTGTTGTTCTTTAAAGAATGGAAAATTGATATTCTCCACATGTTCCTCTTGCATGATCTTTTGTATGCTTTGTATGACAGCAGGGTTTCTTTCGGCAATATCCTTTGTTTCGCCGGGATCTGCCTCCAGGTCATATAATTGCAATGAGGCGCGTGGGTTATTGATAACATCCAGGCGTATCCCTTTCCATTTGCCCATACGAACCGCCTGCCTGCCCCCGTTTTCATGAAATTCCCAGTATAGAAATTTGTGCTGTGCTTGTCTGCCCTTTCCCGAAAGGGTAGGCAGTAATGAAATGCCGTCTGTATGCGGCGGTGCAGGCATGCCGGCTATTGCGGCAAAAGTGGGCATGAAATCCCAGAAGGCTCCCATCGTACCGGATACTTTACCGCTTTTAATAACAGCCGGCCAGTAAGCGATCATAGGCGTGCGGATACCTCCCTCATACAGGTCTCTTTTTATTCCCCTGAAACCGCCGCTGCTGTTAAAGTAAGCCGGATCGTTACCCCCTTCACGGTGCGGCCCGTTATCGCTTGTGAAAATGAGGAGCGTATTTTTTTCGATACCAGCCGCTTTTAACTTTTCCATTACCTGTCCTATATAATGATCCAGCTTTGATACCATTGCTGCGTAGGCTGCGTGCGGATAGGCCTGGGGCTGGTAACCTTTGCCGTTCCAGGATGCGGGTATGGCCTGCGGTTGCTCCCGGAATTTTCTTTTATAATATTCCAGCAAGCTGTCGCCTTCCGGTAATTGTAAAGCAGCATGCGGCAAAGTATAGGAGAGATACAGGAAAAAAGGTTGCGTTTTATGATCTTCAATAAATGCGAGGGCTTCTTTTTGTATAAGATCGGGGGCGTAATATTGCTGGCTGACCGGTGTATTTGGGTAGTCTGTTCTGATCTCGTTATTCCATAAGTGATCGGGGAAGTAATTGTGCGACTGGCGCTGGCAGTTGTATCCAAAAAAGCGGTCGAACCCCTGTTTGTTGGGTGCGCCTTCAGAGCCCGGGTAACCCAGCCCCCATTTCCCGAAATCACCTGTGGCATAGCCGGCCCGTTTTAGCATTTCAGCCAGGGTATATGCCGTATCGGGTAAGGGCAGTTGTCCTTCGGGCTGAATTTCATAATTGCCGCGTACGGGTGTGTGGCCGGTATGCTGCCCGGTAAGCAGGGAAGAGCGGGAAGGGGCGCATACCGAAGTGCCTGTGTAAAACTGGGTAAAACGTATTCCGCCGGCAGCCAGCTGATCAATATGAGGTGTTTCAATCAGCATTTGCCCGTAGCAGCCCGGGTCACCATAGCCCATATCGTCTGCCAGTATAAAAACTATATTGGGTTTGGTTTGCTCTGAAGCATTAAAACACCATATGTAACAAAGAAAGATAATGACACACCTGAACATAGCATGCTGATTTTGAACTATGGCTGCAAGATACAAAACAGGGAACGACTGTGTTAGAAGGCGTGCATCGGGTATGTTTATCGTTCCGACAATTCGATCCACACCGGGGCGTGGTCGCTTGTTTTTTTCCAGCCTCTTACATGGCGGTCAACGCCGGCCTTGACAAGGCGGCTGTCCATTTCCGGACTAAGGAGAAAATGATCAATGCGTAAGCCGGCATCGCGTCCGTAGGCGTTACGGAAATAATCCCAAAAAGTATAGATCTTCTCATCCGGGTAAAGTTTTCGTATCGCATCCGTCCATCCCTGCGAAGCAAGGGTTTTAAAAGCGGTGCGAACTTCCGGGCGAAACAGGGCATCATTTACCCAGCGTTCCGGCTTGTATACGTCGATCTCTGCCGGCATCACGTTATAGTCTCCTGCCAGTACGGTTGGCTTACCGGATGCAAGGAGTTCGGCAGCATGGAGCGTTAAGCGTTCAAACCAGCGCAGTTTATAATCAAATTTAGGACCGGGAGCAGGGTTACCGTTGGGCAAGTACGGGCAGCCAACGGTAATATTATCCACAAGCGCTTCAATATAACGGCTATGGGTATCTTCATCATCTCCCGGAAGTGCACGCCTTATTTCCTTTATTTCGAGGTTACGTGCCAGTATGGCAACGCCGTTCCAGCTTTTCTGCCCGTGCCAGATGGCATTATATCCTGCCGTTTGTATAGCGTCTGCCGGAAATTTTTCCCCCGGCGCTTTCAACTCCTGCAGGCAAACGATATCGGGCTTGGCTTCCCCCATCCAGCGCAGCAATACCGGGAGACGGCTGCTTATGCCGTTAACATTGTAAGTAGCAATTTTCATAGCAGGCTGATAAGCGTGATTTTGCATTGAAATTATATCTTTTAGCTAAGAATGCATTGGGAAAAAAGAAATACGGGGCTATGCAAGGATAAGCAGTATGAGCCGGTCGGGGCAAACGTATCTGAACTGATTTGTGCTCATTCATCGGTCTGCATTTTTTAAATGCTTACCCGAAACAGTTTCAGTATATCCCGGTTGCATTTAAAGAAGCTACTGCCATATCTGAAAATAAAAGGGGTGGCAGCTTCCTTCTGTTTGCTGCGCACCCCAAAATTGTTTGTTCCTGGTCACAGGATATTTATTTCAGTAACCACATCACCTCGTTCACATTATTATTATTGCCTGCATACTGGCTGTCGATAGCGTCTGCCAGGTTATCACTGTTATTGGATAGCTCCGTAGAAGGGTATAGCCATCGTAAAGGAAACCTGACTGATGGACAATATCCTCTCCTTCAGCCACCGGGTGTCCGCAATGGCAGGCGATAGCCAAAAATTTAGACTTAAGTTCCCTATACCAGAAGATGTTGCCGCTTTTATGGGAGGATTACGGTATGAGTTCCTATCCAATACCTATCTTACCGGGCGTGCCAATGTACTCTTTACCAATTTTATCAGCAGAAGCGTATTTTTTAACAATCCTGATCTTATTTCGGGGTATGCGCTTACTTTCGGTTATAATTTCGCGTTAGGTCCGCTTGAAGTGAGCGCTATGTACAGTGATAGACTAAGGAAAGTAACCTCCTACGTTAGCCTGGGCATCAGCTTCTGATCGCCGCTGATGCGGGGCTGTTTGAGTAATATTGAATGTTACACGAACTCCAACGGGCTGCGCCCGGCAGAATGGGCCGGGATATTCAATCCGCCGCTAATGCCGGGTTGCGGAACGGGCAGGTGCGGATAGGGTATGCGCTTTATTTATCATTTGCACATTAGGGGACATGTTAAAAGAGTAGTGTGGTTTTTGTTGTAACAGAAGTCACCGGAGAAAATGCGTCCGGGCGTTTATCTCCGGGAATTAATCATAAATTTGGCGTAACGCGTAATGTATCAGGCAATAAAAATCAGGAGCTACAATAAAACGGTTACATTACGCCGGTAAAGTACACTATGTTGAACGTCGAACTTTTTGGGAATAATAAAGATAATGAATGGCTTATCCGGCAATTTGAAGCATACCGGTTTACAGGTTCAGCTGTGACAGATAAATTCATTCCCCGTGCCGATATTTCCATAATTTTTCATTTTAAAGACTGTCCTTTGATTGCAGGAGAAATACCCCTGGAATTAGCGCCTTTTTTTGCAGCGCCTATTATTCCTAAAACAATCACGTTGCAGTTCCGGGGTAATATGGACACATTTGCGGTAACCTGCAAAGCAACTGTTTTCTCACGGTTATTTGAATTGGACATGTCGCCTGTTTCACAACGAAGCATCAATCTCCCTCAGCATATCTTTTTACCGGTTTGGAAAGCCATGGCAAATCTCAATACCACAAATGAGCGAATCGCTTACTTTTCCCGCTTTATAAATGCAGTACAACAAACGCCTTATTGTCCTGATGCTACAGATGTGCTTTACGAAAAAATACTTGAAAAGAGCATTACATATCCCCTGAAAGAAATTATGCAGGAATGTTTTGCAAGTAAAAGCACTTTGTTGCGGAAATTTGTTAAACGTACAGGAGTAAGTCCTAAAACACTGGCGCGCATCGTGCGGTTAGATTACCTATGGACGAAAATAAGGGATGAAGAGGCTACGGATTACCGGGACCTGGTTTTTGACGGCAACTATTTTGATCAACCCCATTTTATCAATGATTTCAAAGCCATCGTTGGCGAAACACCGGGCTACTTTTTTAACCGCAATCTCAACATCGTAAAAATATTCTCAGGAAAGCCTGCAGATAAAATATAAAATTGAGACTTTTTTCCAATCAAGGCGTTTTATTCCTCTTTATCTTCCGGGGTGAACTACAGATCAACTGAATGTTTACTTAAACCCTGAATCAAATGAAAAAACAATCCTGCCTGTTATTCCTGATCACTTTTGTGCTGTTCATGACCCGGGATGCCGAAGCGCAGCTTTTGAAGAAGATCAAAAAGAGCGTAGCTGAAACAGCAGAAAATAAGGTGTTAAACAAGTCTGCTGAAGCTACGGAAAAAGCAATAGATGAAGCCGCGGAAGGGATGAAGAAGAAAGATGAAAAGAATGATGAGACAGCCGGCGCCGGTAACGAAAATAACAGCGTGCCTTCAACTGTTGCTGCACATGCAGCATCCGATACGGGATCTTTAATATCCTATTCTAATTACGACTTTGTGCCGGGCGACAGAATTATTTATTCTTATGATATGTCCGGTGAAACCGACTCGGAGATACCCGGGCGTATGCTGCTTAATTCCGGTAATGCAGAAATACAGACCTATAAGGGGGAGAAGGTATTGATGGCTCCTGCCGGCGGGGCGCCCTATATGGTGCCTTATATGAAAGAGAATGCCTACCTGCCCGAACAGTTTACCGTGGAGTTCGACTTGTTGTCAAACGGTGGTATAGGCACCAGTACAGATGTGTCGGAAATCAGGATCTATTTCCGCGGAAGCGGGAGAGCCGGCAGCGGGGATGCGGTAGCTCCTGTACTGGTAAGGCTTAATGGTATTTCAGGTGAAAATCCCAATTACGGTTTTGAGGCGTACAGGGAAAGCAGCGCTGCAGCAGGAACCCATCACAAGGCGTTTTCATCGGCCGCCGTTAACATGGCTCAGAACAACTGGCGGCATATTGCCATTTACATCAATAAAAATATTGGTAAACTGTATATAGACCAGCACCGGCTTGCAGTGCTCAACCAGGTATCGCCCGGCAGTGCAAATATGGTGGAGATTGAAGTGAGTAATGATGAAAACCCCGTGCTGTTCAGGAATTTCCGGATAGCTGCAGGTGGCGCCGACTCATATAATAAAATTATTACAGAGGGAAAGTTCATTGCTTACGGGATTCTGTTTGACGTAAATAAAGCAATTCTGAAACCCGGCTCCATGGGAACGATCAATGAATTTGTGAAGATGATGAAAACGCATGCAGACCTGAAATTTGAAATTGGCGGACATACCGACAGCGATGGAACAGTGGAACGGAACAATGCGCTCTCACAGGAACGTGCAGACGCTGTAAAAGCACAAATGGTGCGTATGGGCATAGATGCAGGCCGGTTAACTGCTAAAGGTTATGGCTCTTCACGTCCTGTTACCGAAAACAGTTCGCCCGAAAATAAAGCAAAAAACCGCAGGGTTGAATTTGTGAAGCAATGAAGATTCTGCTTATCACATTTTTCAACAGAATACCGGGTAAGCCGGCAGGGAGAAAGACCGTGATTTCCTGCTTTCTTTCACTGCTCTTTTGGGTTATGGCAGGAAAGGTAGTGTGGGCACAGGTATCGGTGGGGATGCCGGACAACCGCGGAGAAATACTGGAAGGTGAGATATCTGTTGAGGTACTATCCAGATCGGTACGGGTAAATGGTCAGGGTAATATAGTTGAAAAGAATGAGGATCGTATAACCTATTCAACCGCCACTTTGCACCGGCTCCTGTCTGCCGACTACCGGTATTTATCTAAAGACCGTGCAAAACTGAGAGAAGCTACGGAATGGAATCGAAACGCCATACTTGTCCGGGAAATCCGTCTTGATGCCAACGGCGGACAATTACCACCTCCTCCGGTTCGGGCCAGCATATCCTCTCGAACATGGACGGCTTGTAACAACGAGCTGGTACTGAGCAGAAAATCAAGTGGCAAAGGAAACCTGACCAACTTTGATGTTTCTGCCTATATCGTGTTGTCGCTTCCCCGGACGCCCGCAGAGATCGCGGAGGAGAATGCCGCACGGGTTGCTGCCGGCACGGGGTGGCAGGAAGCGGACCGTGATGGGGCCTCGTCCGATGATCCATCGGTTTCGGGAAGCGGACTGTATCTTTATACCTTCAGCCATATCAATTTTAAAGGTGGTGGTTTCACCCACAAAAACAACATATCTGGCAAAACCAGTAATTATGAGTGTTCGTTGGAGCAGTGGACTGATGAGCACGATCCCCCTCATATCAGCCTTCCCTGGCAGGTGAGCAACATTCCGCAGGAGTTGAAGTATAAGAAAACAGCAGTAGAGGACAGGAATATCTTTCGCTATCAAAATCCCCGCACGTCCCTCTCCGCTATGGAAGCCCTTATTGAGGATCCTTCAACTCCACAGACCTTTACCAGCACGGATATTCGCTATTCCAGGATGTACGATGGCAGCGTTGACGATGATGCTAAGAGCTATACGGAAACCGCTGTTACTACCAGAATTTCCATCAGGCTTCAGGGGAAAAGATCCCTGACGGAGGCGGTAATGGCTTTGCCGGAATCATTCGGTACCTGGTTGCCTGAAGCCGGAACCGATGAAAAGACTCCGGGGAACGGGTTGCTGGTGCCTGTAAGGATCCGAAAAAAAGACAATCCCGGCGAAAAAGCCGTCCAGACAGCCAGTTTCAAATTCGAATTGCTGGATGTGTCTAAAGAAAAAGGAATATGCACCAATTACCCGCTTAATGGAACAGCAGACTTCGACCTGAAGATCAGCCCGGAAATGAATCCTTTACTTACCGTTTCTGCCAACGGGCAGTCGGCCGAAAGCAAAGACGGACTGGAGGAAAGCATGGTGTATATCAGCACGTACGACTGGGGCGCCTACGGAAAACTTAAAATTACCGCCAGGCTTGGCAACGGCACGCAGGTGGTTGCTTATCTGGAAGGCGATGAAAGTATACCATTCCTTAGCATACCAATGGACCAAAACGGCAACCTGGTGGCAGACGCCTGGGAGAAAAAAACGGGGATCTTTGACAAAAACCTGGCTCCGCTATGGGATGAGGACAGCCGGCCGGAGAACCAGCGACGTAACGGAGATGGGTATACGCTTTATGAAGAATACAGAGGCTTTAAAACCCTTACTGATCGCCATATACGTACTTCCCCTCTAAAGAAAGATCTTTTTGTTTATGACCCCGACGGGCTGGTAAAAACCTATTATGCACCTTATAACCCCACCCGGCTGGAACTGCATTATATTGATCCATCCATGATGCAATATACGGGAGAGGCGAAGAATACTGACAACCGGTGGGTGAATTTTAATAGCGGGGCTCACCAGTATGCCCGGCAATATGCATTGAACCTAAGAAAATGGACCTCGGGTGGAGATGGAACCCTTGGCATTGCCAACGACGGATATGTCGTATCGGATGGTGAAAGCAAAGAGGGTCAGATTGCACGATTTGTAAAGTGGAGCGATCAACTGACGGGTTACGATTATTACAACTCCCTGGAGCAACCGCTAAAACACATTTACATCGTTAAAATAACAACCGGTGAAATAAACAGGTTTGTACGTAGCATGGCAGGGAGCAGATCCTCGGAATTGTTGCAGGAAGTTTACACGAAAGTGATCACTTCCACTGTGATCCATGAAGTTGGTCATGCATTGGGTATCCGGCATCATGCCAATGATGACCCGATAGGGGTTTACATGGGTGTTATTGATTGCGCAATGCGCTATAATACAGATGATGAAATATGGCACCCCGATCACCTGAGAGCAAATTATACCTTATGTAAAAGAGGTGAAACCTGGAAACGTTCCGCTCAACGTACTGGTAAAGACGGCAAAACGGAATATTATTTTGAGGATATGCCTTCCGATGATTGTTTCGGGCGCATTGATGTTAAATCGGATCCGTAAAAAATCAGCCGCATACCTGTCCGGGAGGAATGGAGGGTGTAAAGAACATTAACCGGTTGGTCCTCCTTAAAGCAGTAACCACAGCAGCTAATACGGATTATTATCTGGAGGTAGCCAGTCAGGATAAATATAGTACAGCCGCCGCCAGTTTGAAGAACGTTTTGAGGTGGAGTTGCGAAAGATAGCCACCTCGTTAGAACATAAGGGAGAGATGAAGCAATTATCGAAAGTACATGAACGTATCGGACGTGTCCGGCAGAAATATCCTTCTGTTCAGTATTATTATGATATTGAGGTGACCGGAGATGGACTCATAGCAACAGCGGTCAATTGGTCAAAAAACCAGGAACGCTATCAAACCCGGGAAGCCACATTTTACGTTTCCTGCTCACCTTTAACATGAATAATAGTATTCAAAAGTGTTAATGTAAAAAGTATTGACCGCTTTAGCGATCGGATACGCCCTCCGTCATTGAATTTGTCTTCTATTGTTTCAAATTGGCGCAGTTGCGCAATAAGTGCTTTTTTATATAACTGCCTGCCTTTGCCATCGAGGTAAACCGGGTTGCTGAGATAGCCGGCAGGCCCGGGTGAATCTCCGAAAAGATTATCCATATAAAATTCTCCGGCAGGACCTGTTTTCCAGTATTGTCTGAATTTTTCAACGGCGTCTCCCCATTGATCAAAATAGGCCCGCTCTGTTTCCAGGAAAATCCGTACAAGCTTTTGGTGGGCTTCTGGGTGCATGGGCTGGTACAATTGCTCAATTACCTGTGAAAGCACCTGTTTGATATCCTGCGAGGGATCGGATGCCATTAATCCTCCGCACGCAATATTCACTTCGGTGCCCGGGTTATTGACCGGTCCCTGGTAGTGCATAATGCCACGCACCCCTTGTTCGTACTGTTTTTTTATGGCGGATGCCTGCTGTTGCATATGGGGGATAAAAAAAGATTCCCTGTCCCAGCGCTGCGCCGGGTACACCCATCTTCCTCCCGAAGTTCCGTATGTGCAGTGCAACTGCTTTATAAAAGCAGGTCTTTCGGGTTCCGGTATATAGGTTCCATGCCAGCCCTGGTCATAAAATCCGTCTATGTGTCGGCTCAGTTCAGTGATCTGTGTTTTGTCTGGCCCGGTAAATCGTTCATTGCTGTCCATGGCCCAACCAATAGGAATAACATTGATCAGTTTATCCGGCCATTGTTTTCGGATGTACTTTGCCGTTTTTTTATTGATCCTGCAATGATATTCTACAATACCGGCTTTGCCTGCACATTGCGGGCAGAAGCAGCCTCCCTGGTCAAACGATTCAAGGTGGATCCCGTCAAAATCAAATTCCGACAATACAAAATCGAGGATCTTTTTTACCCATTCAAAAGAACGGTTGTTGGCATCACACAATGCCTTAACATTGAAAGAGCCGTCACGGTTCCTGGCAGCGAGTGACGGGTCATTTTCAATTATTTTTTCATATCCCCAGCTATAAGTACCCATGCCATAGATCACCTTTATATTTCTTTGATGTGCGGCACTGATAATTTCTTTTACCCGCCGCCTGCGATCCGGCTCAACCCCTTCGCCAATATTTAACGGCCAGGAAGTAGTGGCCAGCAATCCCCATGCGTCGAGCCAGTTATATCCAAAGCGACTTTGCACGTCGAGTGCTTTTAAAACACCCTGTACCGTTTTTTCATCCATATGCGGGGCAGGCCATTCCTCCAGCGCCAGGGGTTCCAGCCGCATGTCATTTACCCAGCATCCGTAAGCAATGCGATGATCAAACCCTTTTGGAGCGGAGGGCGGCATTGTGTTTTTCCTGCTTTGTTGATCTCTTATATGTACAAAGGCAAGAGCCGAACCTGCTGAGGCAGTTGTAATGAAATCACTCCGGCTGATATTTTTCAGTTTCACCATTCAATTATTTTTTATTGTTTAAATCCCCGCCATATTATTACCCGCTCCGATCAAAACAACGGAAAGCATT
>CAZREP010000081.1:0-20680 GCA_964599035.1 uncultured Terrimonas sp.
CTAATGCCGTAACTGAAAACAGCAGGGCGGCAAGCAGCTCAATGATAGAAGATGGCAGTATTACTTCATCTTCTTCTGAAGTACTTACGGCCTATCCGGTACCGGTGGTAAACGATATCATGCTTCGGCTTTTGCTGAGTAGCCCTGTTGACAGACTTGAGGCCACGCTTTTGAATGTTGACGGACGTCCTTTATATTCGCAGGAATTAAGAGGGCTTGTGGCAGGCAGAAACGAAAGGAAGCTGAATCTAAATGCCCGAAATCTTTTGCCGGGAGTTTATTTTATCCGGGTTTCAGGCTGGAAAGATGGAACATATAAAATGGTGAAGATGTTGAAATAATAATATTGATAACAACAATATATTGAAAATCAAGTGCAATAGCGGGTTGCTGGGTTATTGTGTGGACAGATAAATAGCAATAGACATACTACTTCCTTTATGTTCCGAAAAGGGCTGATTACTCCTGTAAGACAGCCCTTTTCTAAATCTGAACTCAATGAAATTATTAAATATTGAATATTCGCCCAATAAACACATACCGGCATTAGATTGTATCAGAGGGTTGGCTGTTTTATTTATTATCCTTTTTCATTTTTTCGACTTTGTTATTTTTAAATTTGGGTGGGTAGGTGTTGATTTATTTTTTGTTTTGTCCGGATTTTTAATAACAGGGATCTTATTAGACACAAAGCCTTCACCTAATTATTATCGGAATTTTATCGTCCGGAGAATATTAAGAATATTCCCTTTGTATTATTTTGTTTTGCTCATCTCCCTGATTGTTGTTCCGATGGCCTGCCCGATGTTATTTGGCGAGGATTTTGAATATTATACCCATAATCAGCTATATTTCTGGCTGTATATGCAAAACTGGCTTTATTCTAATACCGGCTTTCCCAAAAATCCTACATTCATACATTTTTGGTCATTGGCTGTTGAAGAACAGTTTTATATATTTTGGCCCTTTATTGTGGGGATGTTCTCAGCAAGAAAGCTATTTCTTGTTTCCCTGATTATTATTGTATTAAGCTTATTTTTCCGGTTATGGATCGGTCCAAAGTTAGGGCTTATCCATCCCTATGAATATATGGCAACTTTCTCCCGTATGGATGCTTTATCTATAGGTGCTATTATAGCTATCTTAATAAGGAAAAGGCCTGCCTGGCTGGAAAAATATACTTTCCCGGTTTTTATGGTATCCCTGGTGGCGCTGTTGGCTACTATGTTAGTATTAAGAGCCGTTTTGTTCCTGCGTCTTGCACCTGTATATACCCTTATAGATATTCTTGCAGGATGTTTACTGATATTTATGCTTAACAAGCAAAAGTTCCTCATTTTGCGTCCATTGTATCATCCCGTATTTTCATTTCTTGGAAAATATTCCTATGGAATATATATTTATCATTATCTGGTATATAGAATAATGGAATACCATTTCTTACCCAAATTTGCATTATTCTTTGGCACGCGTGAGATTACATTAATAATTAATGGGATTATTGCTTTTGTCATCTCAATTCTTATCAGTATTTTAAGCTATAGATTTATCGAGCAGCCTTTTTTAAAACTGAAAAGATTTTTTCCTAATTCACTATAGGGAATAAAATGCCGGCAAACTTTTATGGACCCTGAAGCTAAGTCCTGTAGCTTCTGCTATGATTATTTATGCAGGCGACTGTTTTGAGGCCTATCTTTATTCTCATGACCGGCTTTTACCCTGATAAAAGTGAATTGATCTCACCACCCCCTCTCTTTGCAGAGATCATCATTCCTTTGGCATTACCTAAAAACTATACCTGGCAGGTACCACCACCCCTGAGCGACAAGGTAAAAGCAGGTTGCAGAGCGGAAGTGGTATTGGGAAAAAATAAAAAATATGCGGGCATCATTAAGCGGTTGCATCATAATAAGCCCCTGGCGTTTGAACCAAAGGATATCCTGAATGTGCTGGACACGGAGCCTATTGTATTTGAACAGCAAATGAAGCTTTGGGAATGGATAGCGCAATATTATATGTGCAGCGAGGGAGAAGTGATGGCTGCTGCCCTGCCTTCCTACTTCAAGCTGAGCAGTGAAACGGTTGTATTGTATAATGAAGAATATGGTGACGATTTCTCTGCCCTCGACAATGATGAATATGTTATTGCAGAGGCGCTTCACATAAAAAAGGAATTAAAGCTCACCGAAGTGCAGCAATTGTTAGATTCCTCGCATGTATATCCTGTTATAAAGAGACTCATTGACAAGAAAGTTTGTTTTGTATGGGAGGCACTTAAAGAATCTTATAATGCTAAAAAGGAAACCTATGTTACCCTCAATCCGGTCTATACCAATGAAGAGGAGCTGGCTAAGCTTATGGATAACTGGGGAAGGGCGCCAAAGCAATTAGATCTGCTGCTCAGCTACCTGCATCTTGTAAAAACAGAAGGGGAGGTTACCAAACCGGCTCTCTTAAAAAAATCAGGAGCATCGGATGCCCAGTTGAAAGGGTTGACGGAGAAGAATATTTTATGGCTTGAAAAGCGAACGATAGACAGGATCCGATATCTTCCCCTCCATATTAATGTGGATTTTGACCTCACACCTGCCCAGCAGGAAGCTTTTGAAAAGTTGAACGACATATTTAGGGAAAAACCGGTTTGTTTATTAAACGGAGTTACCTCCAGTGGGAAAACGCAGGTATATATCAAGCTGATAGAACAATTCGTTAAGGAAGACAGGCAGGTGCTGTATCTTTTACCCGAAATTGCGCTGACCTCCCAGATCATTCGCCGCCTGCAAAAGCACTTCGGGGGGTATATTGGTATTTACCACAGTAAGTTTAATCAAAACGAAAGGATTGAGATCTGGAACAAGATTAAAACAGGTGAGCTTAAGATCATATTGGGTGCAAGATCTTCCCTCTTTCTGCCGTTTACCGATCTGGGCCTGATTGTGGTAGATGAAGAGCATGATACCTCTTTTAAGCAATACGATCCGGCCCCAAGATACAATGCGAGAGACACTGCTGTATATTATGCTGCGCTCTTCAGCGCGAAAGTGCTGTTGGGAAGCGCTACCCCTTCCATGGAGAGTTACTATAATGCTTTGCAGGGTAAATACGGATTGGTAGTATTAAATGAAAGATATGGCGGGGTTAAGATGCCCGAGATCGAGATAATAGACACCAGGCAGATTGTGAGAAAGGATAAGTCGAAAGTAATGCTTTCTCCGCAATTGAAGGCTGCTGTAGAAAAGGCCCTGGAAACGAACAGGCAGGTGATATTGTTCCAAAACCGCAGGGGCTATTCGCCTTACCAGGTTTGTGCTGCATGCGGCTGGATACCACAATGCAGGCATTGCGATGTGAGTCTTACCTATCACAAGCTCAGCAACAGGCTGGTTTGTCATTATTGCGGTACCAGCTATCCCAATGCCACCATCTGTGCTGCCTGCGGAAGTCATGTTTTTCAGCAGCGTAATTTTGGTACAGAAAAGATTGAGGAATATCTGGAAGAGACTTTCCCAAAAGCAAGGATCGCCCGCATGGATATTGACAGTGTAAGGGGCAAGTACGCTCATGACAGCCTTATACAACTGTTTGAGCAGAAACGCATTGATATCCTTGTAGGCACGCAAATGGTGGTGAAAGGGTTAGACTTTGAACATGTGAGCGTTGTAGGCATACTGGATGCAGACAGCCTGTTCAGCTTTGCCGATTTCAGGGTAAATGAACGTGCTTTTCAATTGATGGAGCAGGTGAGCGGGCGGGCGGGCAGGAAAGAAGAGCGGGGCCTGGTAATGATACAGGTAGCCAATACAAAACACCCGGTGCTTCATTTTGTGCAGCAGCACGATTATGCTGCTTTTTTCAGGTATGAGATAGAAGGCCGGGAACGCTTTTTTTATCCTCCTTTTTCCCGTATTATCCTTATTACGTTCCGGCATAAACTAAAAGAACGTGCTGCAGAGGCTGCCCAATATTTTGCTACGGAGCTGCGGAAAGACTTCGGAGCATATATTATCGGACCTGCAGAACCCCCTGTTAACCGGATCCGTAACCAGTACCTGATGGAGCTGTTGTTGAAGATTCCCAGGGATACGGCTTTTATTAATAAATGCAAAGCTGCCATAAAGCACCGGGTTACCGAAATATATCAAAATAAAATGTTGCGGAGCGTGGTCGTTATTATCAACGTGGATGCAATGTAGGCTGTGTCAGACGAGAGAAGTGAAATATTCCTTTCACGTCTGTCTTCTCTCTTTTCACGATAGCTGGCAAATATGATTTGTTTAACTTAACGGCAGCCACTAACCGGCCATTACCTCTATTGTTGCTCCTATGCCTCTGTCGGTAATGGCATCGCATTGAGGCTTGAGTTCATCGTATCCTCCCTGCTTTACCGCGTATTTTCCTTTAAAATGGATAATATAGGCACATTGTTCTGCCTGCTCATGCGTATGACCGCAAACCTGCTCCAGCGTTTCAATTACCCATTCAAAGGTATTCACTTCATCATTCCATACAATAAGCTGAAACGGTTCCTCGGTTACAACCAGTGTTTCTTTATCTTCTGCTGTTGATGTGCTCCCAACCGGCATATTTGATCATTTTCTTTTCAAAATTAGCGTTTACTGGTCAATTGTAGTTCTCTATAAAACAGTTTTTCGGATAATATGGTATTGATATTCGTTACAATATCAATACCCGACTTACAATATATTATTGGTTTCCTATCCTGTCAATCTCTTTTTTTAACTATTGTCATTTGAAGCCTGATTTAAATTTTTTATCCGGGTAGTGTGGATTAATTTCGGGACGAAAAATTTATGTACGTTTGAAATAATTCCCGAAGGGTAATTATAAGCATTATGATATTATTGAATGGTTTCACATTTCCTTTAAATGATCCGATTCCAATTTTTGTTATCGTATTATTTATTATTTTACTGGCTCCCATCTTACTGCGTAAACTGCGTATACCCAGTATAATTGGTCTGATACTGGCGGGTATGGCCATTGGCGATCATGGGTTCAACCTGGTGGCCAAGGGCAGCATTGATCTCTTCGGTAAAGCAGGCTTATTATATATCATGTTCCTTGCCGGACTTGAGCTGGACATGGCGGAATTTAAAAGGAACCGGCACAAGAGCCTGATTTTCGGGTTCTTCACATTTGTCATTCCATTGGGACTGGGCTTTTTATTATGTTATCATTTACTTCATTTTAACTTTATGGCTTCCCTGCTGGTATCGAGCATGTTTGCCACACATACGCTTGTGGCTTATCCTCTGGCGAGCCGTATGGGCATAACCAAAAATGAAGCCGTAACGATCACCGTGGGGGGAACCATTATTACCGATACGGCGGTTTTACTGATACTTGCTGTAATAACCGGGTCTATTGAGGGAGAGTTAAATCAGCAATTCTGGCTTAAACTGGGCATCTCTTTCACTGTATTTGCCCTGGTTATACTGGTAGGATTCCCGTTGATCGGACGTTGGTTTTTTAAGAAGATCAAAGACGATCAGACCACGCATTTTATATTTGTATTTGCGATGGTTTTTCTCGGCGCGCTGCTCGCAGAATCTGCAGGGGTGGAAGGTATCATCGGCGCCTTTCTTGCCGGTCTGGCGCTCAACCAGCTCATACCCCACACTTCTCCGCTGATGAATCGTATTGAGTTTGCGGGCAATGCTTTGTTTATACCCTTTTTTTTAATAAGCGTGGGAATGCTCGTTGATCTGAAAGTGCTGCTCAAAGGCAATGAGGCGCTGATCATTGCAGGAACGCTCACGGCCATGGCGCTTTCCACCAAATGGATCGCTGCATTTATTACGCAGAAGATACTCCGGTTCTCGCCGACCCAGCGCAATGTGATGTTTGGGCTGAGCACCTCTCACGCAGCCGCCACCATTGCTGTGATCCTTATCGGATATAATATGAAGATCATTGATGAGCATGTTTTGAACGGCACCATTATCCTGATACTGATCACCTGTATGGTGGGGTCATTCGTAACGGCAAATGCAGGAAAGAAGCTGGCTATAGTGGAATCTGCCAAAATTCCTGATGCCATTAATATTCAGGAACGCATACTCATTCCCGTTATTGATTCCGAAAAAACCGACGACCTGCTGGATTTTTCTGTAATGCTTAATACCCAGCAGCAGAAAGCGCCTGTATACATGCTTACCGTAATGCAGGATGAAGACAGGCTGAAAGAAAAAGTAGCATTAAATAATAAGAATCTTGAAAAGGCGATAAAGCACGGGGCGGAAACAAATACCAAAGTGCAGGCCATTACCAGGGTTGACCTGAACATGGCAAACGGTATTGCCCGGGCAGTGAAAGAAATGCTGATCTCCGATGTTGTTATTGAGTGGTCAAACAGGAGCAATACCGCAGCTGCCTTCCTGTTTAACGCTTTCTTCGGAACCACCACCCAGAATATCCTCAACAGCGTATGGGAAACCGTTTTTATATGCAGGTTTGTCTACCCTATTAATACCACAGACAAAATAATTTTAATATTGACCAGGAATGCCGAGTATGAGATTGGGTTTCCTCACTGGGTAAAAAGAGTTGTTGCGTTGTCAAAGCAGGCGGGCGCCCGCATTCAGGTATACTGTACGGATGCCACGCAAAAGGCTTTTGCGAAGGAACTTACTAAAAACAGGGTAAGTGCAGAAGTTGCCTACCGGCATTTTGAAGAGGTGGAAGACTTCCTGGTGCTGTCAAGGGATATACACAGGAACGACCTGATCATTGCGGTAAGTGCCAGGAAGGGAACCATATCTTACAATTCTTATATGGAAAGCATGCCTGCAAAGCTCCTGAAGCATTTTGAGAAAAATAACTTTATACTTTTGTATCCCGAACAAAGGCAGGCGGTATATATGGAAACCGGTGTGCAGCCGGAAGACCTTGTGCTTACTCCTATACAGGAGCAGATAGATAATATTAATAAACTGAGCCGCGCGGTGAAGAAGATATTTAAAGGAAAAGATTAATGGCCATAAAAACAATGACGGGGTTCTTATTCTTACTGCTGTGTTAAGCAATTGTTCCTGAAAGGTTGGAAAATATATACATTTTATTTAAATTACACTAAGCGGAAATTTTTAAGATTGTAACAGATTTCAGGATACCGGCATGATGTTTCAAAAATAATTTTTATCATTGCTTGCTTTTGCGTATTAAATTTGATACCATCATATGAATTTACAACCCATTCAGCGAGTAGAAGGCTTGACCAAAGCCGAGTTTATTGAAAGGTTTGTACGGACGAAGACGCCTGTCATTCTTACGGACTTTGTTAAAGGACCTGCTTTGGAATTGTGGAACTATGATTATTTTAAAGCGGTGGCCGGTGATCTTATTGTGCCGGTACATGGCAGTGAAAATGCCCATCCCGATATGGTGCATAGCGCGCCTATGGCTAAAATGAAATTTGGTGAATACCTCGACCTTATACAGCGTGAACCTACAGAATCGCGTTTATTTCTTTTTAACCTGCTGATCGAAAAGCCGGAGATCAGAAAGCAGCTGAGCTTTAATAAAATTGCCGATAATATCCTTACCTGGCTACCGCTGATGTTTTTCGGGGGTGGGGGATCCAGTACGCGGAACCATTTTGACATTGACATGTCGCATGTTTTTCTTACCCAGTTCCACGGCGAAAAAAAAGTGACTTTATTTCCCAATAGCAGCTCTCCCCTGATGTATAAGCTACCTTATAATTTTCATGGCATAGGGGATATGAAAAACATGGATTTTGAGAAATTTCCCGCGCTGAAATATGCGAACGGCTGGGAGGGGGTGATCCGTTTTGGGGAAACCATATTTATGCCTGCAGGATACTGGCATTATATCCAGTATCTCACCGGGGGGTACTCTGTAAGTGTTCGCGCGCTCTCCTCTGCACGCGACAGGGTAAAGGGGTTCAGTAACCTTGTCGTTACCCGAAACTTTGATAATGCAATGAGAAAGCTGCTGAAAGACAAGTGGTATAATTATAAGGTGAAAGAAGCACATAACAGGGCAGAAAAGGCTATCCGGAAGCTGGAGCAGCAGAATAATGCGGATGCCTGAGAACCTTGTTTAAAAATAACTCCGGGAATTTTGTATAGCGCCTGAGGTGCTGCTTTCTTCCACGAATTTCGGTGGCCCCATAAGCGGGCTGATTTAAGAATACAACGTAGAATAGCCACGAAGGTCTCATGTATTAGTGTCTTCGTAGCTATCCCCTTCTACAATGTGAGGAGAAGAATATATTGTTCGCGCCGGGGTATTCACAAATGTCTGGCTATGAAGACCCCCATCGGGACGGAAAATGATCCGCTTTTCCGTTAAAACTCTACCACTGCGTATGCTTTATTGTCTACGTAAGGCCCACCGGGATGGCGGGCGGTATAGTCGAGGTTGATCCAGTAATTACCTGACTCTTCTCTGTAATACAGTCCCGAAAAATTTTCTGACGCAAATAAATGGGTGATCGCTTCCTGCAGCTCGTTGAAGTTTTTTTTATCGCCGCAGTACAGTTCCGGGTAAACGTGATTTTCCGTCAGCACCATCCTGCACTTTGCCCCAATTGCCTTAAGAGCAGATATCATTAAAATGGTATGATCGTCACAGTCGCCTCCCAAACCATTTTCAATGGTTTCCCTGGGTGAGGCGTAATACTCATCGCGGCTGGGATCGGATACATATTTAAAATTATTGTTGATGTGCTTGAACAGGGAAAGATAGCGCACTTTGGGGCCGTATTTTTTATGGTATTCGTCAAAATATTCGATGGCGTATTTTACGGCAAAATTCCGGGTAACGGAGTCTTTGGGGTTGATCTTGGACTTCAATCCTTTTACCGCTTTTTCCACCCCCGAATCAAACAGGTCAGGCTTGATCAGGTAGAGGTCTTTTTCCTTATTATCCCTGATATCCCAGCTTTTCGCTACCATGTTCTTGTAATCCAGGATCATATTACCCAGGTTATAGCCTTCGGTAAGCTGGTTGTAGATCACGAAGCCGGCCACCAGGAGAAAGGAAGGAATAATAAGCGGTCTGAATATCCATAGAACGAATCTTACCAGGACAAAGGCGATGATAACAGATAGCAACAAATCCACATTCCAGTAACCTATGATAACCGGAGGGATAAAGCGATTGATCAAAGGGGCCAAAGGAAGTATCGTAAGTAATCCTATGGTGTTCAATACCAGGCTTCTTGTAAAAAATGTGCTCCCGTGTTCTCCCATGGAATGTAATAATAACGCA
Source organism: uncultured Terrimonas sp. (assembly GCA_964599035.1). Classification (GTDB taxonomy): domain Bacteria; phylum Bacteroidota; class Bacteroidia; order Chitinophagales; family Chitinophagaceae; genus Agriterribacter. Next base: position 9,259 of record CAZREP010000081.1, read on the forward strand.
AATTGAAGTGAATCCTGTTATATATCTTGTTAAAAAATAGTGAGCTAAAGATTGCCGCTATTACCCGTCAGGAAAGCAATTAAATGCCGTTTACTATATCTGTTGTATACCTGTTCAGGTAGGTGCAGGCCGGTTTGCAAACGGAATTGTATTACTTTCGGAGTAATTTACCCAAGTGCTTCAACTTAACTACCTCGCAAATGACTGTAGCTTTATTTGTACCGTGTTATATAGACCAGTTCTATCCCCAGGTTGCCATTGCCACCTTACAGGTGTTGGAAAAAGCAGGTGTAACCGTTGTATATCCTCCAAAGCAAACCTGCTGCGGACAGCCCATGGCTAACTCAGGCTTTGAACATTTAACCGGACCATGTAACACCTTGTTTGTAGAGAATTTTGCAGGCTTCGATTATATTGTATGCCCTTCCGGGAGTTGTACATTACACGTGAAGGAGCACCTGCATGATGCAGAAAACGAAGATCAGGCCGCCTATATAAGGGAGCATGTATATGAGCTTACGGAATTCTTAACGGACATCGTGCAGGTTGAAAAATGGGATGCCAGGTTCCCGCATAAAATTGGTGTGCACCAGAGCTGCCACGGACAGCGGGGATTAAAACTTTCTCAAATGAGCGAACTGGTGGCAGAGCCTTTTTCAAAACCTGAAAAGCTGCTGAAGATGGTGGAAGGACTGGAAATAGTGGAACTGGCGAGAGTTGATGAGTGTTGCGGCTTTGGAGGTACGTTTTGTGTTGCAGAAGAAGCGGTGAGTGTAAAAATGGGAAAAGACCGGGTAAATGACCACCTGGCACACGGGGCAGAATATGTTGTGGGCGGTGATGTAAGCTGCCTCATGCATATGGAAGGTATTTTACGTCGTCAGCATAGCAAGCTGAAGGTGATGCACATTGCAGAAGTGCTGAATAGTCGCTGATGTGCACCTTCCTTTGAAATATAATTTTAAACCATGAATTACGATAAGAAAGATCATTCGGTACTTGCCGATCAGTTCAATAAAGATGAGCCGCGTGTAAACTGGCACGATGAAACATTATGGTGGGTCCGTGCCAAGCGCGATAAAGCAGCGCATTCCCTGCCGGAATGGGAGCAATTGAGAGAAACAGCTTCGCAGATCAAAAACAATGTGCTTTCCAATCTGGATGAATATTTATTGCAATTTGAAGAGCGGGCGCATAATAACGGAGTAACGGTGCATTGGGCGGCAGATGCCGGCGAGCATAATGAAATTGTGTATCAACTACTGCTTTCGCACGGCGTGAGCAGGATGGTAAAAAGCAAGTCTATGCTTACGGAGGAGTGCCATCTCAATGACTATTTACAGCAAAAGGGGATAGAGGTTATTGATACAGACCTGGGGGAACGGATCGTGCAGTTGGCAAAAGAGCCCCCGAGCCATATTGTGCTGCCCTGCATTCACAAGAAAAAAGAAGAGATAGGCGAGCTGTTTCACGAGCATCTGGGCACGCCTGCCGGCAATGCCGATCCCCAACTGCTGGCGCGTGCGGCAAGACAAGACCTGAGAGAAAAGTTTCTGACCAGGAGGGTAGCGATCACGGGAGTAAACTTTGCCGTTGCAGAGAGCGGTGAATTTGTGGTTTGCACCAATGAGGGTAATGCCGACATGGGAGCTCATTTGGCTGATGTTCATATTGCCTGTATGGGTATAGAAAAAATTATCCCGCAACGAAAACATTTGTCGGTTTTTTTGAGGCTGCTGGCACGAAGCGCTACAGGCCAGCCCATCACCACCTATTCGAGTCATTTTAAAAAGCCACGTCCGGGAAAAGAGATACATATTGTGCTGGTGGATAACGGAAGAAGTATACAATTGGGCAGAGAGGATTTTCGCAACTCCCTCAAATGCATACGCTGCGGGGCCTGCATGAACACCTGCCCGGTATACAGGAGGAGCGGAGGGCATAGCTATCATACTGCCATCGCGGGGCCCATCGGATCCATACTGGCTCCAAACTTAGATATGCGTAAATACGCCGACCTGCCTTTTGCTTCTACGTTATGCGGGTCGTGCACCAATGTGTGCCCGGTAAAAATTGATATTCATCAACAGTTGTACAAATGGCGGCAGGTAATAGTAAAAGAAGGCTATGCTCCCACGGCAAAAAAAATCGCAATGCGTGGAATGACCTTTACTTTGTCTAAGCCGGGGATGTATGCGTTGGCCGGCAAAGCGGGCAGATGGGTGCTGGGTAAGCTGCCGTTTATGGTGAATAACAAGTTCAATCCCTGGTATAAACAGCGTGAAATGCCGGAGCCACCGCAACAATCCTTCGGGGAATGGTATAAAAAGAACAGAAAAGCCGAATGATTTGAAATCGACAGTAATATGACAAGCAGGGAAAAAATTCTTGGAGCAGTAAAAAAGAACCAGCCCGGGCATCAGGAATTGCCCGATTTGGATGCTCTTATGAAGGACGATGCGGAAAGGGTATCCGGGTATATGCAGGTGCTGACCGCCATTGGCGGAGCGGGGCACATTGTGGACAGCTATGCGGAAATTGAAAACATTATCCGGCAGGAATATAAAGAAGCGCAAAGGATCGTATCATTATGCCCCGAGCTGTCAATACCGGCGGAAGCGGAAAACAATATGGATCCGCATGCACTGGATACCGTGGATCTTGCTGTAATACATGCGCAATTTGGCGTGGCGGAAAATGGAGCGGTATGGATAACAGATGATATGCTTCCTCAAAGAGTGCTGCCTTTTATTACACAGCAGTTGGCCGTTATTATTAAAAGAACAGATATTGTTCCCACCATGCACCATGCCTATGAAAGGATTGGAAGTGCAGACTATGGTTTCGGTGTATTTATTGCCGGGCCTTCTAAAACGGCCGATATAGAGCAGTCGCTGGTATTGGGTGCACATGGTCCAAAGACCATGCGCGTTTTTATATTGTAATATTTTAAGTGTATGAGATTAAAATTACCTTCCTGCTTGTTGGTGATGATGACCTGCCTGGCGTCTTTTGCGCAGCAAACCATTACCGTATATGAGAAAGATATTCCGGGAGCGATAGAGGCGCCTGATGAAGAAAAATTTGATTCGGTCAGGCTGGTTACTTCTAAAGTATCTGTACCCACAATCACCGTTTATCTCCCGGAGAAAGATAGGGCGGATGGCGCGGCCGTGCTGATCTGTCCGGGTGGAGGTTACGGCGGGCTGGTAATAGGAAAGGAAGGATACCAGATCGCGAAATATTTTGCTGAGCGGGGCGTGGCGGCGTTTGTGTTAAAATACCGGCTGCCGGATGATAAGATCATGAAAGATAAAAGTATTGGCCCTTTGCAGGATGCCCAGCAGGCGATCCGGTTAATCAAACAACATGCCCGGCAATGGAATATAGATACCGGCAGGGTGGGGATCATGGGATTCTCTGCCGGCGGTCACCTGGCTTCTACCGTGGGAACCCATTTTGATCGCCCGGTGATTACCGGTAAGCAACGGGCAGGTGTTCGCCCGCACTTTATGATATTGGTGTACCCGGTGATCAGCATGACAGACAGTCTTGGACATCCCGGATCGAGGAATAACCTTTTAGGCAAAACCCCCTCACTCCAAAGTATAAAGCTATATTCCAATGAGCTGCAGGTTACGCCTCAAACGCCGCCTGCTTTTCTTATCCATGCAGGCGATGACAGCAAGGTGGATGTGGATAACAGTATTTTATTTTATGAAGCATTGCGGCATCATAAAGTGGCTGCAGAAATGCATATTTATCCGAAGGGCGATCACGGTTTTGTGTTTAAAATGCCACTTGAACAATGGATGGGATTATGTACGGAGTGGATGAAAGAAAGCGGGTTTATGAAACGATAATGTTTGCCCTGCCCCTAAGTGCAGGATGGTTATGTGAACAAGGCGTTTTATTTTTGAACACTATTAACGATGTTTGTAGGTTATTATGCCTGCCCATAATATATATAGTGATACAAAACTGCTGCAGTCATTGAAGTCCGGTGACCAGTCTGCATTTAATACACTTTACGAATTGTATGCAGCATCATTAACCGGCTATGCCGCCGCCAGGCTGGCCTCTCTTGAAGAAGCCAGGGATATCATACACGATCTTTTTGTATACATCTGGGATGAGAGAGCCAGTATTACCATTACAACATCGTTCAAATCGTTTCTTTTTGCTGCTGTCCGGTATCGCATCATTGATCATATCCGCAAAAATATCACCCGTCGCGAATATGCTGAGATGGCGCAACGGCTTACCGCCGGTTATATCGCCAGTACCGAGGATGAGCTCACGGCTAAAGAGATCCGCCAAACGCTGGAGCTTGCCGTAAATAATCTTCCTTCCCGTACAAAAGAAATATACAGGTTGAGCCGGCACCGGCAGCTGGCTATTAAGGAAATTGCCTCCCGGCTTCACCTTTCAGAACAAACAGTAAAGAACCAGCTTACCACTGCGTTGAGTTATCTCCGTATCTCGCTGGAAAGGATCGCCGTATTATTGGTGTGGCAGTCATTGTTTTAGAAGCTGAAACCTGGTACCTGTAAAGCACCAAGAAACAAATGACAAGAACCAAATAAACTTCAAATTCGGAGAATGAAGCTCTAAATCCGATTGATAAGAATTTCACGCAGCGAACGCAAAGAAAACAATGACAAATATTTCGCCGTGGCGCTGCCGCATCGCCGCTATCGCCGCGAGAAAAGTTTTGTCTCCATAATTATTTGTAGTACTATATAACTATTGCATTACGTTTTCTGCTTATCGGTGAACTTTTGCCTAAGCGAATTTGGAATACCCCCTTTACATGGCGCAGCAAATTTTTTTTCATATTTTATAGTACCATTCCCCTTTTCATCCGACTACCCTCCGCAGGGGTATATTTCCAGAAAGTCGGTCACAAGTATAGCCATGCATCAAGCCAATGAGTATTTCTGAGATCAAAAGTTTATTGGATCGCTATGTAGCTGGCAGTGCCACTCCGCGTGAGCAACGGGTGGTAGAACAGTGGCTGGAAGAAAATGACCAGCAGCATACAGCGTGGCATAATATGGATAGTAAGGCACGTGCGGCCTGGATGTTGGAGCTTTACCGTGATATTGAACGTGGAATTGAGTGTAAGCATGTTGCAGAAGAAGGCGATAATGCGCCTGTAGTCTCGTACAAATGGTACAGGAAGTTCAGGCTTCCTGTGGCGGCAATGCTTGTGGTGAGCGTTGGCATAGGCTTATATTATTTTTTGCTTTCACGGCAAGGAACGACAGCGCCCGTAAATATTGTTATGCAGCAACAGGGGCAGGATGTATTACCGGGCGCCAATAAAGCGGTGCTTACGCTCGGCAATGGAGATCGTATATTGCTCGATGACTCGCAGGAGGGTATATTGACAAACCAGGGCGGGACAGATGTGAGCAAGCAGGGGGAAGGGATCGTTTACCATATTCCTTATAGTAATGAAATGGGTGCCCCTGTGGTTTACAATACACTATCCACACCCCGTGGCGGGCAGTATAAATTAGTCTTATCGGATGGAAGTAAAGTATGGCTTAATGCTTCTTCTTCAATACGCTACCCCTCCTCGTTTTCGGGCAATGAACGGACAGTGGAAATAACAGGAGAAGTGTTCTTTGAGGTAAACCGTGTGATGGCTGCTGCTTCAAAAAGAGCTCCGGCAAAAAAAGTTCCCTTTAAGGTAAAAATAATCTCACCGGGCGGAGAGAACGGAGAAGTGGAAGTACTGGGCACTCAGTTTAATATTAATGCTTATGCCGACGAAGAGGCCGTAAGTACGACCTTGCTTGAAGGAAGTATAAAGTTCTCGCCGTTGCGCCCCGAAGGAAAAACAGGAGATGCTGTGGTAATTGAGCCGGGACAGCAGGTGAGGCTGGGAAAGAACGGTTCGCTGCGGGTGGAGAAAGATGTTGATCTTGAAGAAACGGTAGCCTGGAAAAACGGGTTATTTATGATGAACAGTGCGGCTATTCCTGTTGTGCTGCGGCAATTGGCGCGCTGGTATGATGTGGATATTGTGTATGGGAAAGGCGTACCGGAGGGTCGTATCACGGGAGATATCCCGAGGAATATGAATTTATCGGAAGTATTAAAGGTAATGGAGCTCAGCGGTGTTCATTTTAAAATAGAAGACAGGAAGATAGTGGTGAACCCGTAAAAGCCGGTAAGTTGTTGGATGAAAGGTTGATCAAAGAAACCGAAGTTCCGCGGTAACGGAACTCCGGAAAGTATTCAGGTTAACCTCCTAATAATAATCGTGACGGATCATTTTTATTCACTTAACCTAAACTAAGCAAAACTATGCGATTAATTGCTTTTCGCAAAGCCTTATCCTGTGCGATGCAGGAATCTGTGCTTTTTCATCCCCAAACATGGCTGGTTATGAGATTGACCATTGTTTTATTGATTGCCGCCTGCCTGCAGGTGCACGCCAATGGATACGGGCAAAATGTCAGCCTCTCCGTGCAGAATGCCTCACTTGAAAATGTTTTAAAAAAAATTAAAAAACAGGCCGGCTATCATCTTGTATACCGGGAAGAGTGGCTGAACCTGGGAAACAGGGTAACGTTAGATTTGAAAAACGTACCGGTAAAAGATGCCCTGGATGCCTGTTTCAAAAACCAGGCGCTTACTTATGAACTGGTTGGTAAAACCATTGTCGTTAAAAAAGCTATTCCTCCCTTAGAAGATTACGCTGATAAAAAAATTATAGAAGAATCTCAGGATATTGTAATAACGGGGAGGGTAAGAAGCCCGGAGGGTAACCCGCTTGAGGGGGTAAGTGTGGTGGTAAAGGGTACCCAAAATGGAACCGTTACAGATGCAGACGGTAGATTTCAGCTGTCTATTGCCTCCGGTACGGATGCGGAGCTGGTCTTTTCGTTTGTCGGTTACCAGGCGAGGACCATTAAGGTAGGAAGTCAAACCATATTCAACGTTGTGATGGATCAGGTAATCTCTGATTTAACAGATGTGGTTGTAGTAGGATATGGAACTGTAAAAAAAAGTGATTTGACTGGATCGGTAGCAGTGATTAGTGGTAAAAGCCTCAAGGATTTACCAGTTTCTTCTATTGATCAAAAATTAGTTGGGCAGGTAGCAGGTGTTCAGATTCAACAGGTTTCGGGCGCCCCTGGTGCGGGAACATCAGTAAAAATAAGAGGTAGCGGATCTCTTGGTGCAGGTAATGAACCGCTGTATGTTATTGATGGGATGCCATATTCTACAGGGCTCTATCCAAATATAAACCCACTCACTTTTATTAATCCGAATGATATAGAAAACATTACAGTGCTTAAGGATGCTTCTTCTACAGCAATATATGGCTCAAGAGGATCCAATGGAGTAATTATGATCACAACAAAGAAAGCTAAAGATGGAGTAAGTAGGGTCAGTTATTCATCAAGTGTTGGTGTACAGATGGTTCCTGAGCAAGGAAGGCCTAAAATGTTAAATGCAAAAGAATTTGCCCAATATCAACGTAATCAAATCGACTATTGGGTAAGATTGCAAGCAAATCGTGAACCCGTATTATCAGATTATCCGGAAGAGTATAGGGATCTGGATGCGCTTGAGGGTAAACAAACGGACTGGTATGATTTAATATTACAAAAGGGCTTAATTCAGGATCACAACATTTTAATTCAAAAAGGCTTTAAAAATTCAGGATTGCAATTTGGTATTGGTTACTTCAACCAGGAAGGAGTAGTACAATATACCGGGTTAAAGAGATATACCGCGAATATTGGTTACAATTTTAATATTGGGGAAAAGATAAATATTGACCTGAGTTTAAAACCAACGTATATTGATCAGGATAGGGCGTTAACAGGAATGGGGCGTGATGTAGATGTAACGGGGATTTCGTTATGGGCTAACCCGACCATGTCACCATATGATGGAAATGGGGATCTGATCCCTTTTATAAGTGTTCCAAAGACTATATACGGAAGGGCTAATTGGGATTTCCCTAACCCATTGTTTATTTTGAGAGAAAGTAAAAGAAACAATAAAGATTTTAGAAATCTTGGCATAGCCGGAATTTCCTGGAAACCATTCCAGGGGCTAATATTAAAATCTACAATAAGCTCATTAATACGGGAGAGCAAATACTCAGAATATATTCCCAGTACCATTGGCAGTTCAAACAATCCCCCGAAGCCGGGTCAGGGGAAATCAACGCTCTCTAATAGCAGCACGTTTGACTGGCTAATTGAAAACACTTTAAATTACTCTAAAACGGTTGCTGAAAATCATAGCTTTAATTTGCTATTGGGGTACTCGGCACAAAAATCAACTGATAGAGGTCTTAATTTGAATGCCGGGCCATATGTTAATGATCTGATAACAACATTGAATGCTGCATCCGACATTACTTCCTGGGGAGAATCCTATGAGGCTGCATCAATGGTTTCTTATATAGGACGATTGAATTACGCATACAAGGGGAAGTATTTATTCACTACTACATTCAGAAGTGACGGCTCTTCCAGGTTCGGGGTTAATAAGCGTTTTGCGTCTTTCCCCTCATTAGCCGTAGCGTGGAAAATATCAGACGAGAATTTTATTCAGGATATTCATTTCATAGATGAAATGAAATTAAGAGCAAGTTGGGGGAAAAGTGGAAATAATAATATAGGAAATTATTCTCATCTGCCTATAGTTACTTTAGGACAATATGTATTTAATAATACCATTAATTCTGCTGCAACCGTGGGTCTCTTTAATCCGGATTTGGCTTGGGAAGAATCCGCACAAGTGGATGTTGGGTTGGAGATGAGTGTTCTGACTAACCGTTTAAATTTTACTGTAGATTATTATAAACGTCGGACAAATAATATGTTGATGAATGATCTTATCCCGGCAATAACAGGTTTTAATTCCCAGTTGGTTAACAAAGGATTGGTTCAAAATTCAGGATGGGAAATAGGGATAAATACAAAGCCGCTGATTGGAAAATTCAGGTGGAACGTAAATTTTAACATCGCCTTTAACAGCAATAAGGTTATTAAAACCAACGAAAATGGCGACCGTATTCTTGCTGGAAATTCTGATGGAAGACCATCTCATGTTTCTATCGTAGGCCAACCGGTAGGACAGTTCTTCGGATTTATATTAGATGGAGTATACACTCAAAAAGAAATAGAAGATCCTACAGTTGCCAAATTTCCCGGAGCAGTAGCCGGCAATCCGAAGTATAGGGATATTGATGGCGATGGCATTATTACTGAGCTGCTTGATTTTACTGTCATAGGAAACCCCCATCCAAAGTTTGTTTTCGGTTTTTCAAATACGTTTGGATATAGGAACTGGGATTTGATGGTTAATATAAATGGACGATATGGAGGTAAAGTAATGAACGGCATGCGTCAGACAACTGATAATTTGCAGGGGTATTTTAATATTGGAAAAGAGTGGGTCAACAGATGGATAAATGCTGAAAATCCCGGCGATGGTATACATGCGGGAAGACCCGAGTTGGTTCACCGGGTTAATGATAAGTTGTGGATAGAAGACGGCTCATATTTAAGAATAACCAATGTTACATTAGGCTATAATCTTTCAAAAGATGTTACTTCCAGAATAGGATTACAAAATGGAGCCCGGCTCTATATTACCTCTCAAAACTTATTGACAGTAACAAAATATTCCGGACCTAATCCCGAAGGACAGGCTCAGGGTATTAATAATACATTGGCACCAAATTATGATTTGAATAGTTATCCGATTGCAAGGATAGTGAGTGTTGGATTAAATATAAATTTTTGAAAATTATGAAACAGTTAAATATTTTTATACTCATCGTATTTTGTAATCTGCTTTTATCCTGCACTCGAGATTTTTTGGACTTATACCCTGAAACAACTTTAAATGAGGGTAATTATTATCAAAGCCAGGATGAATATATTTCATTAGTTAATGGCTGCTATGTACCACTTAAGGATAATGAAAAGGTAACACATTGGATAATTTCAGAGCTAAAGTCTGATAACTTAGCAAGACAGCATAGCACAATTGCAGGAGAATCAACGAGAGGGCTTATAGACTGGTTTTTAGCAACGCCTAATAATGATGCGTATTCAGATTTCTGGAATGTATCATACAAAGGAATTTATGGATGTAATAAAGCGATATCGGAAATAGAAAGCTCGGATGATAAAAAATGGCTCAATCTTGCTCTCAGGGAGCGATCCCTTGGGGAAGTTTATTTTTTAAGAGCCCTTTACTATTTTAATTTAGTTCGTCAGTTTGGAGATATTCCTTTAGTTACTAAAGTTATCACTGGCCGGGAGGCGGTGGAAATTAAGAGAACGGCAGTACAAGAGGTATATCTACAGATTATTGAAGATCTTCAAAACGCTCATGATCATTTTTCTAAATCCGGAAATGTAGAAGAAAAGGGACGGGCAAATGATGCTGCTTCCCTGGGCTTATTAGGTAAAGTGTATTTAACGATAGGAAATTATAAGGATGCGGAAACGGTATTGCAGAGTGTTATCGGCATGGGTAAGTATTCTTTACTTGCCGATTATGGAAGTTTATTTAATCCTGTATTAAAAGATTACACTGAAACCATTTTTTCTGTACAATATTCAGAAGCTTCATCTGCTTTGTCAAATGGATTTATTTTTTTCAATGCCCCCTATACTTCGAAAGGTGAAATTACAAACAGACCCAATGTAACCCTGCCTATTGCAGGTTCTATGCGGCCAACACAGGATTTGCTGGATGCTTTTGAAGACAATGATCAAAGAAAGGCAACAGCGATAGGATTTTGGATGGGGCCGGATTGGGACAATGTTGTAACAGAAATACCCTATTGTGCGAAATACAAACCTCCTCAAAACGCAGTTCTCGGATGGTGCGGGGATAACTTCCCTATGCTCCGGTATGCCGACATACTTTTAATGTATGCTGAAGTTTTAAATAACCAGGGTAAGACCAGTGAAGCAGCAGATTTTGTGTTGAAGGTTCGACAAAGAGCAGGCTTAACCAATAGTCTGGCTAATCTGTCACAATCCGAATTAGATGAGTTAATTGAGAAAGAGAGGCAGGTAGAATTTTGCTTTGAAAATCAGAGATGGTATGATTTAGTGCGTAGGAATAGAGCGCTAGAAGTTATGCAGAAACATGGAGAAAGAGAAAAATCATTAAAGACTTTTTTAGTGAGTGATACGTACATTATGGAACCCTTTAAACTATTATCTCCTGTTCCTGCTGAACAGATTTTGATCAATAAATTAACCCAAAATCCTGGCTATTGATGAATTGTAAAGGTATATGGATGTATTTCAAATTAGCCGGGTAGGCGTGTGTCTGCAAAAACAAAGGATGCACCCCTGACCCTTTTAGCTGAGGTTGACTAAAAAGGCTTGGTCTAAAGATATGCCACGAAGACTCAAAG
>CAZREP010000082.1:0-20498 GCA_964599035.1 uncultured Terrimonas sp.
TGTGATCGGCCTTGCGGTGGCAGGTATGGTTTACGCTTCATGTATTGCATGGGTGCAGGATGATCTGAAGCGCCTGGTGGCCTATTCTTCTATTGTGCATGTAGGACTGATGTGCGCTGCAGTATTTACCCGCAACCAAAGCGGGATGGAAGGCGTGATGCTGCAGATGTTTAACCATGGCATCAATATTATCGGCTTGTGGATAGTGGTGGAGCTCATAGAACGGCATTTTGGCACACGAAAGATCTCAGCGCTGGGTGGTGTGGCAGCGGGTGCGCCTGTGCTCACTGTTTTCCTGGTGGTGATTGCCCTGGCCAATATTGCCTTGCCGCTCACCAATGCCTTTGCCGGTGAGTTTTTGATGTTTAACGGGTTGTTCCATTATGGAAAATGGACCACTGCCATAGCGTTAACGACTATCATACTATCGGCAATGTACACACTGAATATGGTGCAAAAAGTGTTTTACGGTCCAACCAATAGCCTCACGGCTTCGGGTAAGGGGATCGTAAAACCTGGCGCTGCAGTGGCCCTGGCACTGATTGTAGTGATTATACTTTTATTGGGAGTGTATCCCAAACTGTTACTGGATCTTACAGCAGATACCGTAAATGTGTTTATGGACAGGCTAAAGGGATTATAAGGAAAAGAGAGATAAGAGGAGCATGGCTTTAAGAAACGAAACAACAACTCAAAAAGGGTATATTTAAATATTATGAGTTCAATTATATTATCGGCATTATGGGGTGTGGTAATGATGTTCAGCGGTATTTTCCTGAAGCGGAGATCCCTGGCAAAGTACATTGCCGTGCTGGGAATTCTTGCCCTGCTGACTGTTAATTTTCTTGAATATTATAATATTGCGTATATCCATGCGGATATCGGGGGAATGTTGAAGTTCACCTCTTTCAGCTCCATCTTCAACGCCATTGTTTTTGGCTGCACGTTACTTTTTTTTATACTGAATGCCGCGGAGTTTGAAGAAATAGGCAAAGACGTATATGAATATTATGCGTTGATGTTTTTTGTGCTGTGCGGCACGGGTATAGCGGTTTCTTTTAATACCCTGCTGATGCTGTTCCTCGGAATTGAAATTATTACCATACCGTTGTATATACTGGCCGGAAGCGACAAGCGTAATCTTAAAAGCAATGAAGCCTCGCTCAAATATTTTTTGATGGGGGTATTTTCTACCGGTATTATGCTGATGGGGATTGCTTTCCTGTATGGGGCCACCGGCACTTTCTATATTGAAGGGATGAATATAGGAATTGCGGCATTACAACCGTTAATGGCAATCGGCATCGTGCTGGTAATGATTGCCATGTCGTTTAAGGTAAGCGTGGCGCCTTTTCATTTTTGGGTGCCCGACGTATATGATGGTGCACCTACAGCGGTTACCTCCTTTATGGCCACCATTGTTAAAGTGGCCTCCTTTGCAGCATTCCTTCATCTGTTTGATAATGCTTTTGGTAAAATGCACGCCAACTGGCAGTTGCTGATTGCCTTACTCACTGCCGCTACTTTATTTATAGGCAATATTACCGCCGTGTTTCAGCAAAGCGTAAAACGGATGCTGGCCTACTCCAGCGTGGCACACGCCGGTTTTATGATGTTTGCCTTATTTAGTTTGAATACTTTTGCCAGGGAGGGATTGATCTTATACGCCGCGGCTTACAGCCTGGCTACCATAGGAAGCTTTGCCGTATTGGCAAAAATGAAAGATCTTTCGCTGGAAGGCTTTAACGGCTTGGGTAAAACGCAGCCGGTGCTTGCTTTGACCAATACCATCTTTCTCCTTTCGCTTACGGGCATTCCTTTAACTGCCGGATTTTTTGCCAAATATTACATGCTGGTAGGTGCGGTAAAAAATGGGAACCATTTATGGCTGGTAATATTTGCCGTATTAATGGCAGCGGTAAGCGCTTATTATTATTTCCGTGTCATTCAGGCCATGTATTTTAAAGAGGGGAATGCACAAACCAAGCCCTTTTCTTCCGCTTTCAGGATAACCCTTTGCATTACGGCCGTGCTGATCATTCTTTTGGGCATGTTTCCCAACTGGGTACTGAAGGGATTGTATTTCTAGAACTGTCCATTCCGTTCATCACAAGCTATTTTGCAAATGGGATATGTATCCGTAATTTTAAATCAGGAAAAATGTAAAAAATAAATAGGTACGGATGAATACGAGGGATACCATTGCGCTGGCTTATAAAACCGTTATGGGCAACAGGTTACGTACGGGTATTACCGTTGCTATCATTGCATTTGGTATCATGGCGCTGGTAGGCATCATTACAGCCATACAGGCGATGAATGCCAGCCTCAAAGACAGCTTCGCCACTATGGGTGCCAACTCCTTTAGCATCCGGTTCAGGGAAAGACAGATCCGTATTGGCGACGGCGGAAACGATGTTACTAAAACCAGCAGTAATACCAATAAAAAAGTAAAAAAATCGAATACGGGCAAGCCCATCACCTATGAGCAGGCCAAAGCGTTTAAAGCGCGGTACAGCTACCCGGCAAAAGTGAGCATAGGGCTGGGAGGCGTAGGGTCTCAAACCATCTTTTTTCAGAATAAGAAAACCAACCCCAATGTGCGGGTTTCGGGAGGTGATGAAAACTACTTTGCCCTGAACGGGTATGAAGTGGAGTACGGCCGCGATTTTAACCGTCTTGATATTGAAAGCGCCAGGAATGTGTGCGTGCTCGGGTATGATGTAGCAAAGAAGTTGTTCGGCGACAGAACGGAACAGGCATTAGACAAGATCATACGGGTAGGCGCCAACAAATTCAGGGTGATCGGTGTTTTAAAAAGCAGGGGCAGCAGTTCTTTCATGCAGGCAGATAACGCAGTTTTTACTACGTATAATACCCTCAGACGATTGTTTTCGGTGGGAAATGCTTCATTTTATATAGGTGTTCAGGTAAATAATGTAGACCAGTTGAATGATGCTATCGGCGAGGCGGAAGGCGTTTTTCGCCAGGTCAGGAAGCTGGCCATAACAGAGCAAAATAATTTTTATATCGATAAAAGCGATGCACTTGCCGAAACCTTTATCAGCCTGCTTGGGAATATCTCGCTGGCTGCCGGCGGCATAGGATTTATAACCCTTGTGGGAGCAGCTATTGGATTAATGAATATTATGCTGGTGGCAGTAACGGAAAGAACAAAAGAAGTGGGGCTGGTAAAAGCTCTTGGAGGCAAAAGGAAGAATATCCGGCAGCAGTTCCTCTTTGAATCCATACTGATCAGTTTAATGGGGGCGGCAATAGGCATTATATTGGGTATCATCGTGGGCAACCTTGTGGGCATGCTCATGAAAGTGCCGTTTTTTGTACCCTGGTTGTTGATACTCATCGCTATTCTTATCTGTTCTGCCGTAGGTTTGGCGGCGGGCATTTATCCCGCATGGAAAGCTTCCAAGTTAGATCCTATTGTGGCCCTGCGATATGAATAGGATATAGGATTTCCTGGCTCATCAATGATACCTGCAGCTGAATGGCAGGTGATGCTTCGGGGAAAGCAATGCATTCATAGGTATATTTCAGCGTAACACATCTCTTTTCCTGCATGAACACAGGGTATGCACCGGAAGACGTAAATTTATGGCAATGATAATGCCTGCTGATGATAACGTTTCTGCCGGAGGAGCACAAAAGAGTGTGATAGGTGTGTATGGCGCCTGGGCCGCCGCTTTAACGGAAAACCGGCTGCCTGCATTTTCCTTTCGCAGAAAGGAATGGAATAATATTGAGCAGTGGAGGAATGCGGCAAGACAACGTTTGTATGAGCGTTTGTCTGTTCCTGTTATAAAAGGAACCCCCGCTGTGCAGGTAAAAAAGCGCTACACCTATGATGGGTTGCAGATAGAGGAAATAAGCTGGCAATTGCCTTATGGAAGGGCAACAGATGCTATCGTATTAAAGCCGTTACAACAGGAAGGGCGGTTGCCGGGGATACTTGCCCTTCATGATCATAGTGCGAATAAATATTTCGGTACCAGTAAAATTATCAGGACTTCCGATGAGCGCCATAGGATGATCGTTGCACACCAGGATGAGTATTATGAAGGCCTTGCCTGGGCAAATGAGGTTGCCAGGAGAGGATATGTGGTAATGGTATCGGACGCTTTTCCTTTTGCCAGTCGCAGGGTGCTGTTGCAGGATGTGCCTGTGCATTTGCGTAAAGGGTTAAGCGATGATGACCCCGAGCGTCCTGAAAATATAGAGTCGTATAACCGGTGGGCTGCTGAGCATGAGCATATTATGGCCAAGTCGCTCTTCAGCGCCGGCACTACCTGGCCGGGTGTTTTTTTTGCCGAAGACCAAAAGGCACTGGATGTATTGTGCGACCGGGAAGATGTAGATCCCGGACGTATTGGCTGCGGCGGCCTGTCGGGAGGTGGGATGCGTACGGTATTTATGAGTGGGCTCGACGAGCGGATCAAATGTGCGGTTTGCGTGGGCTTTATGACCACCTGGAAAGATTTGCTGCTTCATAAATCGTATACCCATACCTGGATGACCTATGTGCCGCTGCTGTCCGGAGAAATGGATTTTCCGGAGATAATGGGGTTGAGGGCACCGCTTCCCGCTCTGGTGCTGAATGACAATGAGGACGAGCTGTATACACTGCCCGAAATGAAAAGAGCAGATACGATCCTGCAGGAAGTGTACCTCAAAGCAGGTGCACCAGACTGTTATAAATGTTCTTATTACCCTGGCCCCCATAAATTTGACAGACAAATGCAAGCAGAAGCTTTTGACTGGTTTGACAGGTGGCTGAAGGAATAAGCGTTATTTATTTTTAATATTGTATTTCATTCACCCGGGAAGATGAGAAAGATAAGATACGCCTTGATCTTTTTATTGATCGCTGCTGTTTTTAACTGCAGGAATTCGGATAATGATATTGCTGAAAAGCCCGCAACCAGACCTTCGGTTGTCCGGGATCCCTTTCCTGTTCCGCTTTCTCCGGAAGAGAGCATGAAGACCATGCATCTGCCGGAAGGTTACAGACTTGAACTGGTAGCCTGTGAGCCCATGGTGGAGGAACCTGTTGCTATAGTATGGGATGCCAATGGAAGGATATATGTGGCCGAGATGCTGAGCTATATGCAGGATATTGAGGGCACCGGTGAAAATGAGCCTGTTAGCAGGATCGTGAGGCTGGAAGATACCAACGGAGATGGCAGGATGGACAAAAGAACGGTATTTATTGACAGCCTGGTATTGCCGCGGATGATGCTTGCATTAGACGACAGGCTGGTCGTTCAGGAAACCTATTCCTGTAATTTGTATACTTACAGGGATACCAATAACGACGGTATAGCCGATGAAAAAGTACAGGTATACCACGATGATACTCCCGATATGCGTAATCTTGAGCATCAGAAAAGCGGGCTGGTATGGAACCTTGATAACTGGATATATACTACAAGACAGATAAGGTATAAATGGACCGGCGACCGGCTGAAGATTGACAGTTTGGAGGATGTACCCAACGGACAATGGGGGCTGGGCAATGATGATTACGGAAGGCTGTTTCTTTCTTCTGCGGGCGGAGAAGTAGCGGCGCTGGGCTTCCAGCAAATGCCCGCATACGGCGAACTTGATTTTGAACAAGACCAGTATGAAGGGGATTTTCATGCTCCCTGGCCCATTGTGGCTACCCCTGATGTGGAAGGAGGCAAAAAACGCCTGCGTGAAGACAGCACCCTGAATCATTTTACGGCAAGCTGCGGGCAAACCATTTTCCGTGGTCACAGGCTTCCTGCCGGCATGAAGGGCGATCTCTTCATCTGTGAGCCTGTAGGCAGGCTGATCCGCCGTGCAAAGGTGCTGAGCAAAGAGGGTATCCGGGTAGTGAAGAATGCGTATGATAAGGCGGAGTTCCTGGCTTCCACCGATATGAATTTCCGTCCTGTTAACCTGGCCACAGGACCAGACGGGTGCCTGTATATTGTTGATATGTACAGGGGTATTATACAGGAAGGAAGCTGGACAGGGCCTCAATCCTATCTTCGTCCGCAGATCCAGCGCCTGGGGCTTGATAAAAATATTGGCAGGGGAAGGATCTATAGGGTGGTTCATGAAGCCATTACCCCTGACAGGCAAAAGCCGGCGATGCTTAATGCCTCATCCGAACAGCTTGTAAAATATCTTTCACACCCTAATGGCTGGTGGCGCGACAATGCACAAAAGCTGCTGATCGTACGGAATGCACAGGCTGTTGTTCCCGCATTAAAGCAAATCGTGCTGGATGAGCCTTCACTCTGGGATAAGCTGGCTTTCTGGCAGGATCATCCCACCTTACCGGGGCGTATCCATGCACTATGGACGCTGGAAGGGTTGCAGGCTATTGATAAGCCCTTTTTGTGGCAGGTAATGAAAGACAAATCGCCGGAATTAAGGCGTATGGCTGTGTGGATAAGCGAAGCCTATATCAAAGCCGGTGGACAGGAGGTATTTCTGCATTTAACGAAACTGATCAATGACCCCGACACCGATGTTCGCACCCAACTGGTACAGTCATTACGGTACAGCACACCCGAAAAGGCAAAGCCGATGCTGGAAGTGATGATCAAAACGGATAGCAATCGCAGGGGGATGGTATACCAGGCTGCGCAAATGACCATCGGGCATCTCACTACAAGGCTCCCGGTGGAAGTGGAAACCGCCCATCTCTCCGAAGCAGGCAAAGCCCTGGTATTAAAAGGTGCGGAAAACTTTAAATCACTTTGCTCTTCCTGCCACGGTGCCGATGGGAAAGGATTACAGTTCGGAGGCTCAGGAATGGTAGCACCGCCTCTTTCCGGTTCAAAACGGGTGAACGGCGACCCCGGGAAACTGATCCGGATCGTTTTAAGCGGGCTCACCGGCCCGGTAGACGGGAAAGAGTACCCGAGCATTATGCCGCCGATGTTGAACAGCGACGACGAATGGCTGGCTGCTGTGCTGAGCTATATACGCACCAATCTTGGAAATTCAGCTTCTATTATACAGCCCGCCGATATCAAAAAAGTACGTAACGTGGTAGGACGAAGATGGGATCCATGGACGCTTGAAGAGCTGGCAAAGGAAGGAGGCCGCTGAACCCGCCGGCCGCTCCGGTTGATGTCACCACCAACTGGAAAAAAGAAAATGGGACAGACTAAAAAGGTTAAGAGGTATATTCCTTGTTTTGCAGGCGTATGCCTGCTTCGCTAATTATTATATGTACCCTATGTTTAAATTGCCGCAGATGCGCAGATTAAATCTGCGTATCTGCGGCTAAAAAAGCCAAAGGTATTTCCCCTGTTTTGCGGACACACGCCTGCGGGGATAATTTGAAATATGCCTCTCTCCACCCTATTCCATGATATAACATGCCTATGATTTATATTTGTTGCTCATTTTCGGGGAAGTAGAGATGGCGTTGTAATTCATTTCTGAACAGGGGGTATCTAAAAACATAAAGCATACGAATGAAATTTGGTCATTTTTTTGAGCATGTGCATGTGGATGAATTTTCAGCTACTCCCAAGTATCTCCAGCTTACTCATTCCATACTGAATGCTATTGAGGCGGGGAAGTTAAAAAAGGATGATCTTGTTCCTTCCATTAACGAGCTGAGCTTCGAGCTTGAGATATCAAGGGATACCGCAGAAAAAGGGTATAAGCACCTTAAAAAAATGGGGGTGCTCGGCTCTGTACCTGGCAAAGGATATTATATCATTAACGATGATATTAAGCAAACCCCGCGGGTAATGCTGCTGTTCAATAAGCTCAGTGCCCATAAAAAGATCATATATGATGGTTTTGTGGCGACTCTCGGAGAGCATGTGGCAATTGATTTTTACATTTATAATAATGATTTCGGACTGTTTAAAAAGTTATTAGGCAATGCCAAAGAAGATTACTCTCATTTTGTGATCATCCCTCATTTTATTGAAGGAGGGGAGAATGCGTATGAGATCATCAATACCATTCCGAGGCATAAGCTGATACTGCTCGATAAAAAGATACCCGGTGTAAATGGTGAATACGGCGCGGTGTATGAAAATTTTGAGAATGATATTTACAACGCGCTGGAGCAGGCGCTCAAGCAGTTGGCCAAGTACCATACCCTAAAGATCATTTTCCCGGAAAAAAGCTATCATCCCAAAGGCATATTAAAAGGATTTACCCGTTTTTGCCAGGAGTATGCATTCACACATAAGATAGTACATGATATTGCAAAAGAGCCTATCAACAGCGGTGAGGTGTACATTAATGTGATGGAGGCCGACCTGGTGATACTGATCGAAAGGCTCATATCCATGAAATATAAGATCGGGAAGCATATTGGCGTTATTTCTTATAATGAAACGCCACTCAAAAAGATCATATTAAATGGCATTACCACCATTTCAACAGATTTTCACCAGATGGGCGTAAAAGCTGCTGAGCTGATCCTATCTGGTTCCAAGGAACACATGGAAGTGTCATTTAGGCTTACATTAAGGGCTTCGTTATAACTGCACATATTATTCTGGTAATAGGTTTTTTAGGTCTATTCGTAGATAAATTTCCATGCTTTGTCTATAAATCCATGCATGCCTGTAGCTTTTTTTATTTTTGATATCTTTTGAAAGAGGTATTATGAACAAAGGCGCCATTACCGTTATTATACACGTTACTTGCTGGGTGTTGTATCTGCTGCTGCCTGTTGTTTTTTCTCCTGGTTTTGAAGGAGCACCTAAATGGGCGTTGCCTGCGGTTGGCTACCCTCTCCGTTTTTTTGCCATTAATCTTTTTTTGGTCCCGCTTTTTTATTTCAATGCTTATTTTTTGGTCCCTAGGTTCTTTTTTAATAAAAAACCATTTCTTTATTTTGGATGTACATTTTTAGCTCTTGCTTTATTTCTGCTCATCCCGCAACCTGACAGGTTGATGCTGCACAATATTGCCACACCATCTTCCTTTTTAACTTCTGAACAACTTGAATTTATCCGTAACCGCCCTCATCCTTCTTTTGCTATTGGTTTCAGGATGATGCCTCGCATATTTTCTTTTTCCCTGATGTGGCTGCTGGGTATCCTCCTGCAGGTTATTAACCGGTGGCGGTTGGCGGAGCGACGCTCTAAAGAAATTGAACTGGAAAAAACGCATGCTGAACTGTCATACCTGAAGCTACAGATCAATCCTCATTTTCTGTTTAACACATTGAATAATATTTATTCATTGGCGTCTGCACAACATCCGCAAACACCGGCAGCAGTGATGAAATTATCTGAGATCATGCGCTATGTTACGCAGGATGCTCAGGCAGACTTTGTGCCACTTGAAAAAGAGATCCGGTATATTGCTAATTATATAGAACTGCAAAAAATGAGAAGCAATGATAAGCTGGAACTCAATTTTACCACTTCAGGCAATTTTTCAACCAATTCTATCGCACCGCTGCTACTGATTTCTTTTGTTGAGAACGCATTTAAATTTGGCGTCAGTAATCATGAAAAAGGTTTGATTGATATCAATATTTATGAAAGCAATAATGTGCTTTTTATGCATGTTCGCAATACCATATTCGAACGACCCGAAAACAGTAGTGTTTCCCATATAGGGATGTTGAATGTACGAAGAAGACTGGCATTACTATACCCGGGGAAATATTCACTTGAGATTGGCAAAAAGGATAATATATTTAATGTTGATCTCAAAATTGAATTATCATGATCAGGTGTGTGGTGGTGGATGATGAACCATTAGCTATTTCCCTGCTTCATCGGTACATCAGACAATACGGGGGGCTTGAAATGCTTGACGGGTTTACGGATGCTATTGAAAGCATTCAATATTTGAATAGCAACAAGGTAGATATATTGTTCCTGGACGTACTGATGCCCGATATAACAGGTATAGAAGTGCTCAGGCGACTTAACAAAAAACCTGCAGTGATTTTTACATCCGCCCACCGTGATTTTGCATTAGACGGGTATGAGATGGGCGTAGTGGACTATTTGTTGAAACCCTTCAGCTTTGAGAGGTTTAAGAAGGGGGTGGAAAAAGCAGCTGATTTTATAAGATCAAAGGAGGAAAATAGTGACGATTTGTTACCCGGAGTATTTGTAAAATCGGAGTATAAGCTGGTGAAAATACATTTCCAGGACATTATTTACATAGAGAGCATGGATGATTATATCCGCATTCACCTGGAAGGCAGCCGGCCTGTGATTACCCTGATGAGCCTCAAATCTTTTATTGAAAGGCTTCCGCCTGCCGGTTTTTTAAGGGTACACAGACGTTATATAGTGGCGGTTAAAAAGATCAGTTCCGTAGGTAGTAAAAAGCTGTTGTTAAAAAATGAAATAGAAATACCGGTGGGCAATACTTATCAGCAAATGATCCGCACTTTCAGGAGCCGGAATTAGAAGTAGCCCGCAAGATCTTAAACTCCAACCCTGTTCACCTATTCTTTTAAGCAGTTTACCGATTTTAACAGGTGAATTTATGCTTTCATATAGAAATTTACGGTGTTCATCCATTTCTGATCCCTGATAAAATATTTTACCATGACCGGAGACAACCTGCTTATCAGCAAAAGCCGCGCTGCTTTAAGCGCTCATGTACAACATGATTTTGTTTTTGTGAAATCTGAATATAAGATCATTAAAATAAAGCTGGAAGACATTATGTTTTGTGCAGGTATGAAAGACTATACGCAGATCTATGTTGCCGATAAAAATCAACCAATATTGACCCTGCAGAATTTAAAGAATTTCCAGGCGCGTTTGCCCGCAAAAGATTTTGTACGGGTGCACCGGTCATTTGTTGTGTCGTTATTTCATGTGGATTCCATTTCCAAAAATGAAATTACCATTGGAAAAAAAACCGTTCCTATAGGCAATAGCTACAGGAACGATTTTTTCAGCATTGTGGAGAAATACTCCTGAACAGGTGTTAAGGGATCAACGCTGTAGAGCGCAAGCCGAGCGCCATCACTTCTTCGTATGACAGCGAGGGGTGTTTTCCGTCGAGTAATTTTTTCATCACGGCGTTGCCTGTTTTTATAGCGTCCTGCTCCAGCAGGAACTTCCGGTCGCCTGCTATGGCGGGTATGGTTTCCTGGTGAATGAATGTTTTGTTATCTACTTTTATTTCATAGCCCCATCCTTCCGTTGTTTTAAAAGACACCACTTCTACTTTCAGCAAATCGTTCCCGGTGTTGCGCGTAAGGGTATAGATCCCTGTTGCTACCGCCAGCGCTATGGAAATAACAAATACGATTTGGTATTTACTGGTCTTCATATTCATTGTATTCCTGGTCGGGGAAGAACTCACGCACATCTTCGTATTGGGCGGTGCTGCTTTTACCCAGCAATACAAACCCCCGGTTGTTGATGCTGAACGCCGAGGCCCCTGATCTTGGAGATCCCTCAAAAGGGGTTTTGCTTTCCCACAGGTCGGCGACAAAATCATATTCCCAGGTGTCTTTATAAATACTCCCGTTTTCACCGCAGCAGATATAGGCCTTGTTGTTCATTACAAAAGCCACGGCTTTGCTGCGAACGATATTATAGGCATCGTCATAGCTTTCGTCGCTTGCATTGCTGATCTTCCGCAGCATGCTCCAGGCCTGCCCCTCAGGCTTTGCCGGATCAAATACGTTCAGGTCATTAACCGCTCCCGTACCCCCGCTATAGGTGCCTGTGCATATGTAAGCTTTATCATTATATACAAACGCTACGGCGCCCATCCTTTTTTCACCGCTCATGCTTACCCTTTGCGTCCATTTTCCTTCCGCACCGTCGTTAGGATCAAATTCCCATATATCTTTCAGGTAGTTGCCGTCGAAGCCGGTAGAAATGTAGCCCTTTCCTGCAATACTAAAAGCCACGGCGTTATATCTTCCCGATCCGCCAAAGTCAGCTTTTTGAGTCCATTCATCTGTAGTAGCATTGTATTCCCAAAAATCTTTCAGCTTATTATATCCATCAAAACCGGTTCCTATATAGCCTTTGTCGTCAATGGAAAAGCCCGTGGCGTTGTTTCTTGCTGTTCCGGGAAACTCCGCCTTCTGCTGCCAGAAATTATATTCAGGGTCAAACTGCCACAGGTCTTTCAACCGCCTTGTTCCATCATATCCGGTAACGATATATCCTTTATTACCGATTGTAAATGCCACCGCTTCGCTGCGGGCCACGCCCTCAAAGGAAGACCGTGTGATCCAGTTGCCTTTGGTAGTGCTGTCTGTATCTGAGCTTTTGGTGCAGGAATGAAGAAGAGAGCTAAGGGCTGTAACGGAGATCAATAATGTTTTCGCTTTCATCATCAAAAAATTTGCTGCTAAACTATCCGAAAGCAAAACGGCAAAATCGTTAAAATGTAACAGCAATTTGTATTTATAGATGAATAATGCTTTTTTCTATACCAACAGGTTATTCATGCGGCGAGAGACTGTTCTTCTGCCGGCAAGGTATGCCATGCGCGCTCATTTTTAAATGTCGGCCATGCGCATAAGCATATCCGGTATTCATCTATAAAAAGCCAATTCCCGTATATGTATCTGCACCTTTGGTACACACTAACAAAATAGTAACAGTGAATGCTGATAATATTGCAATCGTAAGTTACCAATGTACCGTTGTCTGTAATAAAAAGTATGAGAAAATTAATATGCGCTGCAGGTGCTTTAGTTTGTGTATGTGCTACGGGATGCAAGAAGGCCGATATACAATTCGGGGAGCAGTTTGTTGATGCCGGCATAACCAATATCGTGATGGTAGATACGATCACTCCGATGCTTTCCAGTGTTTTCCGCGACTCGGTACCTACTTCGCAATCCGGTACGATTATCGCAGGGAGCTATAATGATCCCGTTTTTGGTAAAATAGCGGCATCCTCATTTTTTGAGCTTGCGTCTCCGTCCGGGGTACCAGACCTGCATATTTCCGC
Source organism: uncultured Terrimonas sp. (assembly GCA_964599035.1). Classification (GTDB taxonomy): domain Bacteria; phylum Bacteroidota; class Bacteroidia; order Chitinophagales; family Chitinophagaceae; genus Agriterribacter. The sequence goes on from CAZREP010000082.1 coordinate 12,925, forward strand.
AGCTTACGATTCCTTAGTGCTTCAAATGAGGAGCGACAGCTCTTTTTATGGCGATACTTCTATTGCGCAGCGTTTCAATATACACGAGCTGTCTTCGTTAATTGAGTTTGGTGATGACAAAACTTATTTATACAACAGGAGTAATTTCCCGGTATATGCCACACCGCTCGGCTCTGCCATTGTAACTATCCGGCCTTCTTTAAAGGATAGTGTGAATATCCGTTTAAGCGATACAAAAGGGCAGGAATTATTTGCACTGATCCAGTCTAAATCTCAGGAGGTGCTCACCAGCACCGATTTTGAGCAATATTTTAAAGGCATCAGGATCAGTTCCGACGATAATACTGTTGATGCCGCCGTGTATAGCTTTTCCGACAGCGTTACGATGCGTCTATACTATCATGAGTCCAATCCATACCTTTCCCAGAAATATATTGATTTTGTTTTAACGTCGCGGAACAAGCAATTCAACAGCCTGCAATACGACAGGAGCGGTACGGCGCTGGATATGGCAATTCCAGAAACTAAGGAGATCCCGTCTGCGCTTACCGGTGGCTCGGCATATGTACAACCCCTTACCGGTGTATTGCTGAAAATGCGTTTCCCTTCTTTACGTTCGTTGCTGGCGCGAAGCGATTACATTAAGATCATGAAAGCGGAACTGATCATTGCGCCTTCAAAAGGTTCCTACAGCTATAATTATATGCTGCCTTCCCAATTGATAGCTGCCTCCGCCAATGTCAATAATCAACTGAGCGGTTACCTTGCGGTGGGGGGCAATGCTGCATCGCAAAGCGTTCAGTATGGAGACTTAACGATCGACTGGCTGTATGGTGAAGACACCCGTTATACCTATGATGTAACGGCATATATGCAATCTGAAATTGGAAGCGATGTGGAAAATACCAATGGGTTGATATTTGCACCCCCCTCGCCCGAGTACAATACAAAATTGAACAGGCTTGTGGTGAATGATAATGCGCTTGGTATGGGTGGTGTGAAGCTAAAAATATATTATATATCTGTGCAACAATAATGCAGAATGAACATGAAAGCATGGAGGAAATCTTTTTTTATAAGCGGTACCCTACTGGCTGCTATGCATACAGGGTTTGCGCAAAACAACAGCTCGCCGTATTCCATACTTGGTATCGGCGATATGGAAGAGAGCTATTTTAACCGTACTTCGGGCATGGCCAATACCGGCATTGCCTATCGCAATAAGAACTACCTCACCCATAACAATCCTGCTTCTGCTTCGGAAATACAGGAGCAGTTCTTTACGGTGGAAGCTGCTGCGAGAGGTAAATTTGTTACTTATTATACCAACAGCTTAAATAGTACGGTTAACCAAACGAGAGATTTCAGTGTAAGTCGTTTCAGCGTGGGGATTAAAGTAAAAAAATGGTGGGGAAGCAGCATAGGATTGATGCCTTTCAGCACCGCCAACTATAGCTTTTCGGGCAAAAAAAGCATACAGGGCACGAATGCGTTTACCTATGCGGAGTATGAAGGTAAGGGCGGCGTGAACCAGTTTTACTGGGATAACGGGTTTAAGATCGGCAAGCATTTTTCGGTGGGGATCACTACTGCCTATCTAATGGGATCGCTTACCCAAACAGAAACATTTTCCGATGCAGAGGTTACCGATGAGCTGACTACCACGAAGAATGTTTTTCTTCGCAACCTGTACCTGAATTACGGGCTGCAATATTATACGAAACTGAATAAAAAATGGGATATCGCGCTGGGCGCCACCTATGCGGCTAAAACAAACCTCGCGGCAGAATATACCACGGATATTGCGACCAACGAAACTGTTGTTCACAATGAGGTTACCAAAAATGATTATTTCAGGTTGCCTGAATCATTGGGATTTGGGATAGCGCTTACCAAAAGCAAGCAGCTCACCATAGCGGCCGATTACCGCTATCAAAATTGGTCGGTACTGCAGTACAGGGGTGTGGGATATGCCCTGCAAAACAGCCAGCGGGGCTCAATAGGTTTTGAATACTCGAAGTCGCAGCAGGTATGGCCTTTAACCATTGAAAAAATGTTTTACCAGGGAGGGATATTTTATTCCGATTCTTACCTGCAGGTGTATGGGAAGCAGTTGAAAGACATGGGAGTATCGGCGGGTATCGGGTTTAGCTCAAAAAGAAGCACCATGAGTTACCTGGTAGCTTTCGAATATGGCATAAGGGGAACGAGAGAAAAGAGTTTAATAGAGGAGCGATATGGCAAAATTACGCTCACGCTTTCTTATAAAGACTTCTGGTATACCAAGGGGATTAAATATTATTAGCGCCATCAAAGGGAGGCTGGATGTGAAATTTTTATTTGCCTTTATAGATTAACAGAGAGTCTATAAGCGGGGGAATAATCTTATTCCCCCTGTTTATTTAGTACAATCGTGATATGGTGTGCACAGGAACAGCACTGCTAATGCTTTTATAGGTTAGCAACATGTATGCTTATTTAACTTAAAACGATAACGGCACATTGATCTTTATACTGAAATTCCTCCCCATGTTAAAAACGCCCTCTCTTCCGGTAACCTCATTTACGTCGGTATATTTTAGGCGGCTTAGGTGACTTTGGTAAGCGACATCAGTAAGATTGTTCCCGGCAACATATACCGAAAACAGCGTTTTCTTGTGATGTATGAAGTCTGCTCCTATAAAAGCATTCAGCAGGGTATAACCTTTTGTAGGTGTTTCCGTATTATAAGCAGTAAACGCCTTGCCTTGCCTGAATGTATTGTCTAACTCAGCAGTAATGGAAAGATTGCCGATCCTTTTTCCTTTCTTCAGAAATTCCCCTTTCAGTTGCGTGATGAGCCGGGCGGCAGGTATAAAGGGAATATTCCTTATGCCTTCTACTGGCTGGTTGAATCGCCCTCTTACATAAGAAAAGGTATTTTCGAAATGCAGCCAGTCTAACGGGTGAGGATGAATATCCATATATAATTCTGCACCGTAGAGCAGGGCTCCCGCCTGGTCGAAGGTAAAGGCGGTGATCTCATCACCGTCTACATGCACCAGTGAGTCACCGCCACTTACACCGGAGAGCTTCCGGTAAAAAATGAAATGATCAATGGCATTGATAAAGCCGGTGGCATGCAGCGAGAGGTGTTCGGTATTGATCTCTGCACCCACGTCGGCTTGCAGGCTGGTTTCCGATCTCAGGTCCCGGTCGCCGTATTCGTACCGGTTGGTGCCTTCGTGTGTGCCGTTGGATGCCAGCTCGGCAATGCCCGGCGCACGGAACCCTCTTGCAATATTGAGCTTGAGCGTAGTGGTTTTGCCGGCTTCATAGCTGATGCCTGCACTGCCCGATACATTGCTGAACGAACGGTTAAAAGGCTCAAACTTTATTTCATTGTCTTCCTCCAGCTTTTTGGAGTTGATGCTCCGGTTGTCAAACCGTATGCCGCCGCTGACCGTAAAGCGGTCGTAGTTGCGCTGCGTATATATAAAAGCTCCCGCGTCAAACAGGTGATAGGCCGGGATCAGCACTTCTTCTGCCTTGTTGGTGTTGCTTTGCTGCATACCAGTGAGCCCAATTGCCGTTTTCCATTTGCTGTTGTCTGGTAAATGGTATTGTACATTATAGGTGAAGGTATTAAGATCGAAATACAATTCGGGAGTATCCGGCTCCGTAACATCGGCAAATTCTTTTCTTTTGTTGTTCTGGAAGCCCACGTTAACAGAGAGCTTTCCATTGCCAACGTTGAACCTGTTATCGGCGGCTACCTTAAAGTGTTGGATGTGTTGCCGGGGGAGACCGGGATGAATGCCCCTGAAATCGCTGCCTTCCGCTATTCTTGTTACTGCATTGGCGTTGTTGTTTATTTCCCGGAGGAACTTCCCGGTAAGCTCATCGCGGTCGCCTTCTATTAACCCAGGTTCCTGGTCAAAGCTGCTTACGATGATGTGGCTGTATCCCCAACTGCCATTATAGCCTATATAGCCGCCGATATTTTTTTCATTGAATTTGGAATTGAATACGTAGCCATCATATTTGTTTTTATAATCCTCCGCTCCTTTAAAAGACCCGTATACATTCCAGTTGATCCCGTTATTGTTACCCGCCAGGTTGGCGCCGAAGCCCCGGAGCCGGTTATTGGTCTGGTAGTTGGCCGTTACACTTCCTTTTATCGTTCCTTCTGCTGCAGGTACGTTCGTCAAAATGTTGATCACTCCTGCCATCGCATCGCTGCCGTAAATAAGGGAAGCGGGTCCTTTCAGTATCTCCACTTTCTGCACACTGTACTCGTCTATTTCAATGCCGTGCTCATCGCCCCATTGCTGACCTTCCTGCCGGATGCCGTCATTCAGCACCACTACCCGGTTATAGCCCAGTCCTCTGATAACAGGCTTTGAAATGGAGGGGCCGGTAGCGATTTGTGAGATACCCGGACTTTTGCTCAATGCATCAATGAGATTATCTGCCACAGCCGCTGTAAGCTCCTTTTTGCTTACAATGTTGACCGGCGTGGGAGTTCTTTTAATTTTTGTAGCCGTGGAAACACCTGTTACGGTTACTCCTTCGTTTTCAAGGATAGAAGGCTGCAGGGAAAAGTTCTTTTGGATATCGCCTGCCAGCATAATATGTTCCGAAATGCTGGTGTAGCCCACAGAAGAAACTTCAATGAGGTAATTGCCTGCTGCAATATTCCGGATCATATATTCTCCGTTCGCATTGGTAACTGCTCCGGTTTTGGCATCGGCAAAATATATTGATGCGCCTTGCAGGGGCTCGCCCGTTGAAACATCGGTTACTCTTCCGGATAGAGAAGTAATGCCTGCCCGGTTATTTTTTATGGACTCATTGGCCCGGCGTTGTGCCTTTACAAAACCGGGACTTAACATAAATGCGGCTGATAAGATAAAGAGCAGCCCCGTATAATAGTATTTGAACATAATATGCTTATGATAGTGAGAAAAATTCAGCTAACAGCCCCTGTATCAGATGGCAGTTCATCAAAAGCTAACAGTGCTGATTGGGTGTTACTGTTACAAGAGAATATAATACGATAACGACGTTAGTGCTTATCCTATGTAATATGGAGGACCTCTTAGTGTAGTATGCCCCGGTGTGGAAGACCGTGTTCCGGCCAAAACAAAACGAGGCTGTATGGAACTGCCGGTAACATTACTTTCCGGAAGAGGATTAACGGAAAGGAATATTTTTTCTACGTGAATGCTGCATGCAAGACAGTGTTCTTTTTTTGCGCCAAGGTGCGATTTATGCTGGCATACATCTGTTCCGTGACGGTACTCACCGCAGGTAATACCATTGTTATGATTGTGAAAAAGCTCAAAGGGGAACTGGGTTGCTGAAAAGCAGATCAACAGCAACAGTGTGACGGAAAAGCGATATGACTGGATAAATCTGACCAACAGGTATTTATGTAATAAGCCAGCGAAGATATATAAAAATGAAACAATGATGCAATTTTTTAGGTTAATTAATATGGCTGAGATTAAATGTGGAGGGAATATCCTGTACCTGTATCCTAATAAGGTGATAATGTTGGATTTGTAGTACAGACTTTATTATGAAGGTCAGGCCAACAGCTTTTATCTGCCGGTAGGTATTATCATTCGTTAGCCCAGAATATGATTTTTGAGGACATGCTGCCAGCCCGAAGAAAATAACATTCTTACCTTAGTAACCGACAGAGGATCCCCGCTGCTTACCTTATTACCTTCAATGCTGTGCTGATCAGGAAAGCTGCTCAGGATCATTACCGGTCTCGCCTCATGCCAACCTCCCGGAAATCCGGAACAGGCAACTGTTCCGGAGTGAGTATCATCTGCTTTTTTAAATTCTTCCCAGACTATAATGATTGAAAATAGTTCCGGCTGCCGGCCCCCCGTTTAAAATGTGGAAAAGGATAGCCAAATTCATTACAGCGGTTTTGTAGCTTATTAAAATTCGTGTAGGTTTGCCAATCTTATAAAAGACAGTACTAATATGAATTTCAACAAGATCAATAACATTACCGGCTGGATCGTTTGCGTCATTGCCTGTGCCGTATATATCTTAACTGCAGAGGCGGGAGGAAGCCTCTGGGACTGCGGTGAATTTGTGAGCAGTTGCTTTAAGCTGCAGATCCCCCACCCCCCGGGAGCACCCTTATTTGTGATCATCGGGCGTATTTTTATTGTACTGTTCGGCGATAATCCTTTAACCGCAGCCAAGGCGGTAAATATCATGAGCGCTTTGGCCAGTGGCTTCACCATATTATTCCTTTTTTGGACGATAACGCATTTTACCCGTAAAATATACCAGAAAGCGCATGCTAAGCTGGATGGAGAAAAAGTGTTCACTATCATGGCTGCCGGCGTGGTGGGTGCGCTGGCATTTACTTTCAGCGACTCCATGTGGTACAGCGCGGTGGAAGGTGAAGTGTATGCATTCTCTTCTTTCTTAACCGCGCTGGTATTCTGGATGATCCTGAAATGGGAACACAATGCCGATGAACCCGGCGCCGACAGGTGGATCGTATTGCTGTTCTTTGTGATCGGGTTGTCTATAGGCATTCACCTGCTTAACCTGCTTACCATTCCTGCCATCGTAATGGTGTATTATTTCCGAAGGTATAAAACTACTCCCTGGGGCATTTTCTGGGCTTTTATTGTGGGTTGTGTGATTACCGGCTTCGTACAAAAATTCGTTATTCAATATACGATAACCGGCTCCGGCATTTTCGACCGCTGGTTCGTGAACGGGCTTGGATTGCCCTTTTTTACGGGATTTGCCACTTATTTTATTTTACTGTCTGCTGTTATTGTAATAGGGATCCGCAGGGCGGATAAGCTGATCAATAATTTTACCGGCTTTGCCATCTGGCTTTCCGTATTTATTTTCCTGTTTTCCTTCCCGTTTATTACCTCTTTCTTCACCTTCCTGCTTTTTGTAGGTGGTACCGTGCTGGCAGTATATGCCGCTTATCACAGCCGGGGCAAGATCCTCGATTTCCTTAAGCTGGGCCTCTGGTGCTTTGCGTTCATACTCATTGGCTACTCTACTTATCTCACTACCATGATCCGCTCTGCGGCTAATCCTTCTGTGGATATGTATAATGTAGATAACCCTATGAGCCTGGTGGGATATGTTGGCAGGGAGCAATATGGCGATTTCCCGCTGATATACGGGCAAACCTTCGCTGCCGATGTGAAAAGGAACCCCGATGGGACCCCCATGGTTAAAGAAAAAGGGTACCGCTGGCAGAAGGGCGACAGGAAGTATATCAATATCGGGAGAAATTTTGAATATGAGTATGAGCCGGAAGATATGATGTTCCTCCCCCGTATATGGGATGCCAGCAACGACCAGGGGCATGCCAATTATTACAGGAGCTGGCTTGGGCTGGATAAAGACGAAAAACCCACTTATATTGATAATATCCGCTGGGCGATAGGCTACCAGATAGGGTGGATGTACCTGCGCTATTTTGGATGGAATTTTATTGGCAAGCAAAACGACCTGCAGGGCACCGGCAACGTAAGAGACGGCAATACCATTACCGGCATTTCATTTATTGATAACCTGTTCCTGGGCGA
>CAZREP010000083.1:0-20402 GCA_964599035.1 uncultured Terrimonas sp.
CATTTTGTTTTCCCTATAAAAAAAGAGGCTGCCCTTTTGAGACAGCCCCTTTTATTTGCCGCAGCATACAAAAAAACGCATACACATTCATTAACCAATATCTTCAAAACAGGTCAGCTTATCCTCCGGATAACACCTGCAAACAGGTTAATAATATACAGCAACTGCATTACCAACAGCAGCATGATCAGCAGCGGAACAGCCATTTGCAGGCTCATCCCCGCCTGGAAGGAAAATATTTCCGCCTCCTTCTCCGGGGTATGCCCGGCAGATAAATGAAAGAAAAAGAACAGGAAAACAATGAGCGCAGCCAGCACAATGGTCATTGTAATATGGAGCCAGGTAAGAATAACTGAAAATAATGTCTGTACAGTAACCATGTACAATATCCACAACAGCAATAAGAGCATAGCCATTGCCCGAAGCGTATAGGCATAGCTCAACACATAAGAAGCGCCCCTGACTGGCATATCCATAGCATCACCGGATGGGATAAAAGACAGCATGACCAGTAAAACAGCAATCAGCGCAAGCATGTGGTATGGCCTCGAAAGCAAATTCATCTTAAACACTTCATTATGCTCAGGGCAGAGGGTCATTAAAAAAGCACAACCTGTTCCTCAATGCAGTGGAACAGGTTGTTTATTAAAATACACTTTTCTCCTTATCTCATCACTTCATTGACCGCACATTACCTTACTCCTCCTAAGCCGTTACCTTCCCCTTCACCTTTGCAATTACTTCTTCAGCAATATTATTAGGTGTGGGACTGTAATGGCTGAACTCCATGGTAGATGTGGCACGTCCGGAAGTCAATGAACGCAGTTGGGTAACATAGCCAAACATTTCACTCAGGGGCACCTTAGCCTTAATAACCTGCAGGTTATTGCGGGTATCCATGCCTTCCAGAATGCCACGGCGGCGGTTAATATCACCTGTTACATCGCCCATGTACTGATCGGGTGTCAATACTTCCACTTTCATGATCGGCTCCAGTAGCACAGGACGGGCCTTGCGTCCTGCCTCACGAAAGCCGCCCTTGGCACAAAGCTCAAACGACATTGAATCGGAGTCCACATCGTGGTAGCTACCATCAAATACCCTTACTTTCATGTTCTCTACCGGGTAATTGGCCAATACCCCGTTGCTCATGGACGTTTCAAAGCCTTTTTGTATCGCGGGAACAAATTCACGCGGGATAGAGCCCCCGAAAATATCATTCACAAACTGGAAGGATTTGCCCGGGTTTTCTTTTATCCACTCTTCATCGGCAGGCCCGATCTCGAAGATGATATCGGCAAACTTACCGCGACCACCGGTTTGTTTTTTCAACACTTCACGATGTTCAACCTTAGAGGTAAAGGCTTCCTTGTATGCTACCTGAGGCGCTCCCTGGTTCACCTCCACCTTAAATTCACGGCGCATACGGTCAATAATGATTTCCAGGTGCAGCTCACCCATTCCGCGCAGGATAGTTTGACCGGTATCTTCATCGGTATTTACCCGCAGCGTGGGATCTTCCTCCACCAGCTTACCAATGGCAATACCCATTTTGTCTACATCCACCTGCGTTTTAGGCTCTACAGCAATGGCGATCACCGGCTCGGGGATGAACATATTTTCCAGCGTGATCGGGTGGGCCTCATCGCAGAGCGTATCCCCTGTTTTGATTTCCTTAAATCCTACCGCAGCGCCAATATCGCCCGCCTCAATAAAATCAACTGGATTTTGCTTGTTGGCGAACATTTTCATGATACGGCTGATCCTTTCCTTTTTACCGCTTCTTACATTCAGTACATAAGAGCCTGCATCCAGGTGACCGGAATAAGCGCGAAAGAAAGCCAGGCGGCCTACAAAAGGATCGGTCATGATCTTAAAGGCCAATGCGGCAAAAGGTTCCTTGGCATCCGGTTTACGCACTTCAACAGCGCCGGTATCGGGATTAACCCCTTCTATCGCTTCAATATCCACCGGTGAAGGCAGGTAACGGCAAACAGCATCCAATGCAGTTTGTACTCCCTTATTTTTAAATGAAGATCCGCACATCATCGGCACTATGCTCAGGTCAATGGTTGCTTTGCGAATAGCCGCATGCATTTCTTCTTCCGTAATCGTATTGGGATCATCAAAGAACTTCTCCATCAGGTCGTCATCGTATTCGGCAACAGCCTCCACCAGGTGTCCTCTCCATTCCTGGGCTTCTTCCATCATATCGGCCGGCACATCAACCTCATCAAAGGTCATGCCTTCCGTTTCATTATGCCAGATAATACCTTTCATCTTGATCAGGTCTACTACTCCTTTAAAGCTGTCTTCGGCGCCGATCGGCAACTGCAGGGGAACAGCTTTTGCCCCCAGCATTTCTTTTACCTGCTTCACCACGTTCAGGAAGTCTGCTCCCGCCCTGTCCATTTTATTTACAAAACCGATACGGGGTACCTTATACCGGTTTGCCTGGCGCCAAACGGTTTCGCTCTGGGGCTCAACGCCGTCCACAGCAGAAAACAGGGCAATCAAACCATCCAGTACACGCATGGAACGTTCTACCTCCACGGTAAAATCCACGTGACCAGGTGTATCAATGATGTTGAAGGAATATCTTTTTGTATCGGCAGTAGGCTTCCCGTTAACGGTTGGAAAGTTCCACTGGCAGCTTACCGCAGCAGAGGTGATCGTAATACCTCTTTCCTTTTCCTGCTCCATCCAGTCGGTAGTGGCAGCACCGTCATGCACCTCCCCTGTTTTGTGTATCATACCGGTATAGCGCAGGATACGCTCCGTTGTAGTGGTTTTTCCGGCATCAATATGCGCCGCAATACCAAAGTTTCTCTGAAATTTTAAATCTGCCATCTTATTGGGGATTAAATATTTTTATACATACAGGAAAGAGACCCTACTCTCTAGTCCCGTTTTTTGAGGCGCAAAGGTAGCAAAATTAGTGCGAAAATAATGGCAGGGCAGCAGCAAAATTTTATACGGTGAAAATAAGGAAAAGCCGGGCAGGGTTTGGTAGCTTTATAGCTATGGCAGGCAAACAGGTGGTAATCATAGGCGGCGGGTTTGCAGGCATTAACCTGGCAAGACATTTGGCTGACAAAAAGGAGGTTAACATTATCCTGGTCGATAAAAACAACTACAATTTTTTCCCTCCCCTCCTCTACCAGGTAGCTACGGGCTTTCTGGAAGCCTCCAACATCAGCTATCCTTTCCGTAAAATGTTCCAGGGTAAAAAGAATATCCGGTTCAGGCTGGGCGAGCTACTGAAAGTGATCCCGGAGGAGAACAGCGTAGTGCTTTCGTCTGGCTCCCTGCACTACGACTATCTGGTGCTTGCCACCGGCACGGAAAGCAACTATTTCGGGATGGATAACGTAAAGGAAAATGCCATTCCCATGAAAACGGTCAATGATGCACTGGAGATGCGTAATTACCTGTTGCAGCAATTAGAAAATGCCACGCTTGCCACAGACCCGGAAGAAAAAAAGAAGCTGCTTACTATCGTTATTGCCGGCGGTGGACCAACAGGAGTGGAAGTATCGGGAATGCTTGCAGAGATGAGAAAGTTCATTATCCGTAAAGACTACCCCGAATTCAGGGGTACGAAAGATCTAAGCCATATTTACTTAATAGATGGGGGCGCCCAATTATTATCGCCCATGAGCACAGCATCCCAAAAAGACACATACACTGCTCTGTCAAAACTGGGAGTGGAAATTAAGCTTAACGTACAGGTAAAGGATTATGTAAACGATACGGTTGTGCTTTCCAACGGAGAGCATATCCCAACCAAAACGCTGATCTGGGCTGCAGGAGTTACAGCAAAGCCGGTAGACGGAATACCTGCCACTTCCTATGGCAGGGGTAAGCGGCTTCTCACGGATGCGTTCAATAAAGTGCAGGATACCGTCAACATTTATGCCATTGGCGACACCTGCCTGCAAACTGCCGACCCGGCATTTCTGCAGGGACATCCCCAGTTGGCACAGGTAGCCCTTCAGCAGGGGAAGAACCTGGCGATTAATTTTTTACGAATGGAAAAACAGCAGCCGCTTCGTCCTTTCCGTTACGTCGATAAAGGCACAATGGCCATCATAGGGCGAAACAAGGCAGTGGCCGACATCCCCAAACCCAAACTACATTTCCACGGATTTATAGCCTGGTTCCTGTGGTTGTTCATTCATCTGATTTCACTGGTCACCTATCGCAACAAAATAACTACGCTGTATAACTGGATGATCGCCTATTTCACCAAAGATCAGGCCCTCAGAATGATCATACGTCCATCAAAAGAGAATAGTAGGCGCTTAATCCATTAAATGGGGGATCCTTTCCTTATCGTTATCAGGCTCAAATTGCAGCAGGAGCGAAAATTGAAGATAACTCCTGCCTCCGCTTTCGGTAAGGCTGTAATTATACTGGTTTACATATCCGGCCTGGATGGTGGTAACAGGGGAAAGGATATAGCCCGCCCCGGCAAAAAACCGGTTGCGTTCAAAATGAGGTGTTTTATTGTTCAGGAAAACTTCATCGTATGCATTCAGGTATATCGAACCCGCCACCAGTTTAGCTCTATTAAGCGGCAACATCATGTTCAAACGATAGCGGAACCGGTTCCTGTACCTGCTGTTCATCCATTTCTGCTCCGCACGGTAACGGTGCTCTATTTTCAGGCGCTGAAGATATTGGTTCATGGTAACCTGCTGCCAGATGCGGAACTCTTCATTGTCAAAGGGCAGGGCAAAATTTCCTTTATCGGCATAAGTGGCATACCTGCCGACACCCATTAAGAATGAAAAATTTTTGTTGAGTGAGTAGCTGATGCCTCCCTTAGCCTCGTAATAGAAGAAATCATCAAAAAAGCGGTTCGAGCGGGTCTGCAGCTCTATAAAAGCTTCCCATTTCCCGCTCAGGCTCAGTTGGGCATTTACCACATGCCAGGTGCCTATATCTTTTTCCTGCGAAAAGGTGGCAGTTGATATAAGGAGAAAGATTGCTATAATGCGGGTCTTCATGTTCCCCAAAAATATTATACTATTGTTAAGTCAGGTAAATTATGCCTGTGTATTACCGTGAAAAGTGAGAGGATAAAGGTGAAAGAATGTTCCACGTCTCACATTTCACGCTTGACACAATACTACTTCAAACCTATGGCAGATTTAACATTTTCAAAATAAAAACCCTGCTGCTGGGTAGCGGCAGGGTAAATAAAAATATTGAAAATTTTTATATCCTGAAATGAGCAAACGCCTTATTGGCATCAGCCATACGGTGTGTATCTTCTTTCTTTTTAAAAGCAGCACCTTCTCCCTTGCTTGCCGCTATGATCTCATTGGCCAGCTTATCTGCCATTGTTTTTCCATTCCTATCGCGGCTATAACGGATGAGCCACTTTATGCTGAGCGAAATTTTACGGTCGGGACGCACCTCGGAAGGGATCTGGAAAGTTGCCCCTCCTATTCTGCGACTCCGTACTTCCACGCCGGGGGTAACATTGCTTAATGCTCTTTTCCATATCTCATACCCGTTTTCACCGGTTATTTTTGAAACACGGTCAATAGCATCGTAAAATATACTGTAGGCAATGCTTTTTTTGCCACCCCACATCAGGTTATTCACGAAACGGGTAACCAGTTTATCGTTGAACTTCGGATCAGGCGCTAATGGTAATTTTTTGGCTTGTGCTTTACGCATGTTGGTTAAATATTATGACGCTAAATCAGTTTAGTGATGTTTCGCTTAAAGCTATTTTTTAGCTTTTTCCCGCTTCGTGCCGTACTTGGAGCGGCTTTGCTTACGGTCTTTCACACCTGCCGTATCCAGGCTCCCCCGTACAATATGGTAACGAACACCCGGCAGGTCTTTCACACGTCCTCCCCTGATCAATACAATAGAGTGCTCCTGCAGGTTATGCCCCTCGCCCGGAATGTAGGCGATCACTTCCACCTTATTCGTTAAACGCACTTTTGCTACTTTACGCAAAGCCGAATTGGGCTTCTTGGGAGTGGTAGTGTACACACGGGTACATACTCCCCGACGCTGCGGACAGCTATCCAAAGCCCTTGATTTGCTTTTTGCCCTGATGATCTCTCTACCTTTTCTAACTAATTGTTGTATTGTAGGCATTCTTACCTTTTATTTTTGGGAGGGCAAAGGTAAGCGCTTACAGGGAAATACCAAAATTTATACGTTCAAATTCTTAAAAATCCGCCGCTTACTTAATTTCACCGGTAGCCTGAACGTTGGCCCCGTTCATTATCTTAACATAGAAACCTGTTTTGCTGATCAGCTCACTGTATTTCACAGGAAGATTAGACCCGCTGCCCATAACGGGATCTACCACCAGTCTGCCCGTTTTTCCATTAACAGGGCCTAAATAAGAGAATACCAGCTCATTGCCGTTATCGTCTTTGGTATTGATCACCGCATCAAAGGTTATTCCGTCCTGCCGGTAAGGCTCACTCAGTGAAATGGTCAGTCTTGTATTGCCATCTGCCAACTGGTCCATACGGAAGCTGCCGGCTTCTGCTGCAGTGCCGCTTGAATAGTTGAATAGCTTATACTCCCTGAAATCAAGCGGAGGGCCATTGTTCTTGCTGTCTTTTTTACATCCCCAGGAAGCGGTGAATAACAGAAGTACAAAAGCCAGGATTTTCCATCCGGTACGCTGCTTGATCATAATGCATGTTTTAGCAGATATGGCTACAATTTCGTACCAGACTACACCGCTCTTACACAATTAACTTAAATACAGGAGGAACGTTAAGAAAGCATAAAAAAAGCCATCACGCGGATGACTTTTATGTTAAAGATATGTGGCTTTTTTTCCTCAGTGTTATACCGGCAACAGCCAGTGATGAGTATCCGGTGATTTTCCCTGCCGGAGGGCATCCATCCTTTTCTTTATTTCAGTGCTCAGGGTCCAGTTCTTTTCATTGAATTCCATTACATAATCCCTGTATTTTAACTTCTGGATCATGGCAATGGTGGCTGCCGTTCCCGAACCGAATACTTCCCTTAGCCTTCCTTCCCGGTGTGCCTTAACGATCTCATCAATATTGATCCGGCGCTCTTCTACCGTTATGTCCATCTCTTTCAGCACGGTAACCACACTTTTGCGGGTTATTCCATCCAATATGGTTCCCTCGTCGAGCGACGGAGTGATCACCGTATCATCAATAACAAAAAACACGTTCATCATGCCCACTTCCTGTAACCATTTGTGTTCAAAGGCATCCGTCCATAATACCTGGTCGTATCCCTGCTTCTGGGCTTCCGTTGCAGCGATGAGGCTGCCGCCGTAGTTACCCGCATTTTTAGCAAAGCCCACACCTCCCGGTGCGGCACGGGTATATTTTTCTTCCACCAGTATATTCATGGGTCTGGGGAAATACGCTCCGGCAGGACTTAAAATGATCAGAAATTTATAGGTTTGGGAAGGACGCACACCCAGCATGGCATCGGTGGCAAACATAAAAGGCCGGATATACAGGGAATGGTCCTTTTTAGCAGGTATCCAGCTTTTATCTACTTCAATAAGACGACGCATCCCTTCAATAAAAATCTCTTCCGGCACTTCCGGCATATTCATCCGCGCCGCAGAAATATTGAAGCGCCTGAAATTATCATAGGGTCTGAACACAAAAGCATTGCCTTCTTCGTCTTTATACGCCTTTATACCTTCAAATATAGCCTGCCCGTAATGCAGTGCAACCGTGGAAGGCTCTAACAGCAGAGGCTGGTAAGGTTTGATCTCAACGTTCGTCCATTTCCCGTCTTCATATTCCGCTTCCAGCATATGATCCGTGAAATATTTTCCAAAGGGCAGGTTTTCCAGGTCAAAATCCTGCAACTTACTTCTCTCTATTTTTGTAACCTGAATATCCAGAGCAACCATCATAAAACACTATTTTTGTTACAAAGAAACGAAAAAACTTTCAGGCAGGGCAGCCACTTATAAATTTTGTATGAGCCTTAAAAATGTAAAATTACCGGCAAACCTGATAGCAAGCCTGTATACAGCGCCACTTGTTTGTTTACAAAAGAAAGAAAATACAGCACCCTCCACTCCGGACCCGCTAAAATTCCTGGGCTCCAACCAAAAACATATTACTATCCTGGTCAACGAAAGCAACGCGGTCTTTCTTACCGATACCTCACTGGCTTTCCTCACCGGAATATTAAACGCCTGCAAACTTAATATGTCGGACGTGGCTGTTATTAACATAGGTCAATCGGCAAATAATCATTATACCGCCATTAGCAGTGCTACCCTGCCCGGGATCATGCTGCTTTTCGGGGTATCTCCGCAGGAGATAGGATTACCCCTGTCCTTTCCTCATTTCCAGATACAACCGTTCGACAATACCACTTACGTTTGCGCCCCTCATTTAGCCAATATTCGCGACGACCAGTCGCTTAAAGCTAAATTATGGGCAAGCCTGAAGTCGGTTTTTCAACTTTTTTAATCAAACCCCATGCAAAAACTTATTTTCGCTACCCATAACCGGCATAAAGCAGAGGAAATCCGCTCTGTATTGAAAGAGCGGTATAATATCATAACCCTCGAAGAAGCCGGGATTGATATGGAGATTCCGGAACCTTTTGATACATTGGAGGAAAACGCGAGGGAAAAAGCCATCACTATTTATAAATTGACCGGAACAGGCTGCTTTGGGGAAGATACCGGACTGGAAACCAATGCACTGAATGGTGAGCCGGGTGTTAAAAGCGCAAGATACGCCGGGGAAGAGAGGGACTTTGCTGCTAATATTCAAAAGTTGCTCGCCGGGCTAAAGGATATAACAGACCGTAGGGCGCGGTTCAGAACGGTGATCTCATTGATACTCAATGGTAATGAATACCGGTTTGAAGGTGTGTGCGAAGGAAATATTACTGAATACCCGAAGGGAGAAAAGGGGTTTGGATATGACCCGGTATTTGTACCACTTAATGCCAGCCGCACGTTTGCAGAAATGACCCTGGAGGAAAAGAACCAATACAGCCACCGGGGAAAGGCCGTTGAGCAATTGGTACAGTTTTTAGCAAAAGAATAGCCTCCGGCGGCTTCTGATCAAACGGGAAGGGAGAAAATTGATCTTTGTTGATTAAATGTCTTTACAAAGCAACCATATCACCAGCGAAAGCGACTTAATAAGAGGCTGCCTGGAGGGGGATCGCCTGGCCCAGGAACTTTTATATAAGCGGTTTTCACCCAAAATGTACGCGGTATGTCTCCGCTATGCAGGCAAGGCCGACGATGCCCAGGATATTTTACAGGATGGATTTGTAAAGATTTTCAAAAACCTGCATATGTACAGGGGAGAGGGATCCTTTGAAGGATGGGTGAGGAGAATATTTGTCAATACGGCTATTGAGCATTATCGCAGGCAGGTGAACCTCTACCCGGTAACGGAAAACCATGAAAACCTGTTGGAAGCCCGGGACTTGTCTGCTTTGGATAACCTGAGTATGAAAGACATCATGAAGATGATCCAGGAATTATCGCCGGGATACAGAACAGTGTTTAATTTATATGTAATTGAAGGCTATTCGCACAAGGAGATCGCTGAAATAGCAGGGATAAGCGAGGGAACAAGTAAATCACAACTGGCAAGAGCCAAAGGGGTATTACAGAACATAATCAAATCAAAAAGAACAACACCATAGTCCTGTCTGATCATGAAATGGGAAAATGAATTATATAACCATGAAGTCAGTCCGCCCGATCACGTGTGGAACAGGATATCGCATGACCTCGACAACGAGTTCTTAATATTCAAGCACAAACTGTACAATGCTGAGGCTACCCCGCCAGACAACAGTTGGAACAATATCCGGCGCATGCTCGATGGCCACCCGGAAACAGGAGGCATCAAAAAATGGCTCCGCATTGCTGCTGCCGCGGTGCTTGTGGGAATCTCTTTTTTTACCATCAATTATTTCATAACAGGGAGTAACCCTACCGATAAAGCCACGGCAGACAATGAATCTGTTCCGGCACAGGTTTCCAAAGACAAGGTCTCACAGCCTAATGATAATGATGCCGGTAATAATACAAAGGCACTCAAAATAACTCCTTTGATCGCTTCCAGTGCCCGCATCAAAAAAAGCAGGCCGACCTCCGCCGGTAACGCCGGGTATGATCTTTACAAAGAGGATGAAGCCTATAGCGCCCCTCCGGTTTCCTCGATCCCCGACGACAATACTGCCATTACCGACCGGTATAGCCTTGAGCATGCCGCAGTCAGGCAGATCCGGAACCTGAAAGGTGAGATAAAAGAAGATGTAAGCCTGCTCGACCTGCCCAACAGCTATTTTTTAATGACAGGCCCTAATGGGCAATCGGTAAGGGTTTCCTCCAAATTCAGGAATACGATCCAGTACCTCAACAGCAGCGGTAACGAAGAACTGCTGGATGTTATACTCCGGGAAAGCCAGTACTGGAGAAATCAGTTCAAAGCATGGAAAGACCAGGTGGGCCATTCTACCTTCATTCCTTCTGCAGAAAATTTTATGGATATAGCAGAACTGATGAAACTGCTGCAGGAACCTCCTAACAAATAACGCATCCTTATAGTACCGGCTTTATCTTTGCCCTAAATCATAACGACCGGATATGCCCAGGATAAAACTCGAACTGCCGGAACACTTTCCTTTTTCTACCAACATTCCCGTTCGGATCACCGACATCAATTATGGAGGACATACCGGCAACGACAGCATCCTTTCCATTATTCATGAAGCAAGAATGCAGTTTCTGCACCGGCACGGCTACGATGAAAAAAATTTCGCGGGTGTGGGACTTATCATGAGCAATGTGATCATTGAATTTAAAAAAGAACTGTTTTATGGTGATACAGCCATCGTTGCCGTTACAGCCGCAGCCTTTGAACGGGTAAGCTTTGATATCCTGTATAAACTGGAAACGCTCAGGAGCGGAAAGCGCATTACGGTTGCAGCCGCGCAAACCGGAATCGTTTGCTTTAATTATGATACCCAGAAAATAACCTCTGTTCCTGAGGAAGCCAGAAGGAAGCTGTTGAGCTGAACGGATGCGTTGCTAATGATCAAAATCATTCGCCCAGCCCTCTCCCTTTAATTTCCGTGCTTTTGCATGCACTTCCGATTCCAGGTTCTTTTTATAGGCGACGATCTTGTCGCCCGTATTTTTGTCGAATGCACCAATAATGCTTGCTGCCAGTATACCGGCATTTTTGGATGCATTTAACGCCACCGTGGCCACCGGTATGCCATTGGGCATTTGTAAAATAGATAGAACGGAATCCCATCCGTCAATAGAATTGGAAGATCTGACCGGAACGCCGATAACAGGCAAGGTGGTAAGCGAAGCCACCATGCCGGGCAAATGTGCCGCTCCGCCCGCGCCGGCTATAATCACTTTAAGTCCTCTGTCTTTCGCTTTTGAAGCATATTCCACCATACGTAAAGGGGTGCGGTGCGCCGACACCACGGTAAGCTCAAAGGGAATTTCAAATTCTTTTAAAACAGCAGCTGCGCCCTGCATCACCGCAAGGTCGCTATCGCTGCCCATAATAATTCCTACAAGTGGCGGTACCGATGGCATACTGATCAGGTTTTAGGTGTAAAGCATTGCTGATTTCTGATTCGTTGATTTCTGATTTGAGATCTAAAATTTAAGATTACATTTATCTTCGGATTTCGTCCCGAACCTTCGGGATTTATTATTCGGATTTTATTTGGATCTTGGCATTTGGTTCCTGGCACACTTTATAGCTATCAGCAGAATGACTTCCTCACATTTTCAAATTTTCAAATTCCCCGCTCACTACTTTCAGCACATGCCTGATACGGCTTTGCTTATAAGCGAGGTCTTTCCTGTCGGCGCTGATAATAGTAACATGTCCCATTTTTCTTCCCGGCTTCGTTTGCTTTTTTCCATAAATATGCACAAACACATTATCCATTTCCAGCACATCTTCGAGCCCCTCGTATTGGGCTGTACCACTATGATCTTTTTCCCCGAGTATATTTACAATAGCCGCCGGAAGGATCGCTGCCGTATTACCCAAAGGATAACTCAATATAATACGCCACAGCATATCAAACTGCGAACTGTAATTCCCTTCTATAGTATGATGCCCACTGTTGTGCACCCTGGGCGCTGTCTCGTTTACATACACGTCTCCTGCTTTATCTATGAACAGTTCTACGGCAAAGATACCGGGACTTTTTAGTGCTTTCACCACCTTTAGTGCGATGGCTTCCACTTTCCATAAAACAGGCTCTGCCAGTTCCGCAGGACTTACCTGGTAATCCAACAAATTCAGTATGGGGTTAAAAACCATATCTACCGGCGGGTACAAAGCGGTCTGACCGGCTTCATTAACTGCCACGATCTGGGCAATTTCTTTATGGATATTGATCTTTTTCTCCAGCACTGCCGGCGCATCAAATCCCTTATCTGCCTCTTCAGCAGATGCAATAACCTGAACACCCCTACCGTCGTATCCGCCGGAGCCCAGCTTATGCACTGCCGGGAAAAAGTCGGTATGCTGCACCAGATCACGCAAAGACCGGGTGACAACAAACGCTGCTGAGGGAACATCATGATCCGCGTAGAATTGCTTCTGCCGGATCTTATCTTTAATGACCTGCAACGCCGCTGCACGGGGATATACTTTTACCCCTTCGGCTTCCAGAGCCGCCAGGGCATCATCATTCACCGATTCTATCTCAATGGTAAGGGCATCCAAACCCTTCCCGAAATGGTATACATCATCGTAATTCCTGATATCACCTTTCACAAAATGATGGCAAAGATGCGCTGCCGGGCAATCCGCGTCATTTTCCATTACCCAGGTCTCCACAGGATAATTGGCCGCCGCCTGCAATAACATCCTGCCTAACTGCCCTCCACCTAAAATTCCAACTTTAAGCATATCTCTTTCAAATAAGCCATGAAGATAATAAACAGATGGAATTTAACAGTTATTATACTTATCCTGCCGGCGCTTTAACATCTGTTAATAAAATACGCAGCAGCTTTTAGCGTTGAAAGAAAGCAACTGTAAAAACACGTAA
The DNA here is from genome assembly GCA_964599035.1 of uncultured Terrimonas sp. GTDB lineage: Bacteria > Bacteroidota > Bacteroidia > Chitinophagales > Chitinophagaceae > Agriterribacter. Next base: position 13,063 of record CAZREP010000083.1, read on the forward strand.
TCATTCCATAAGCGCAACATAACAAAAAGACGAAATCAGTAACCATTATACGATATTATGCATGATATTTGCAAAGGAAAACAACTAACAGGAAGTTACCGGATGATAACTGTTTCCCGGTTAAGCTATAATCAATATTAATGAATAAACTGAAACTCCTTCTCACGGCATGCATTGTCATTTTCTTTTCCTGCTCCGTAAACGGGCAGAATTCATTCGTTGATTATCAAAAAACATTCGCCAAAGTAGCCGATGTATTCCGGCGGAAGGAAGATACCCTGCGCAGGCAATTTGAAGCAAAAGGCTTAACATGGCCGGCAAAATACGTTTATATCCGCTCGTTTAAATATGACAGCCAGTTAGAAGTTTGGGTAAAAAACAGCACCCGTGAACAATTTAAGTTATTCAGGACTTTTAAGGTATGCGCAATGGCCGGTTCTTTAGGTCCGAAAAGAATGCAGGGCGATTACCAGGTACCGGAAGGCTTTTATTACATCAACGAGTTCAAGCCCAACAGCATGTATCACCTGTCTTTAGGATTGAACTACCCCAATGCATCCGATAAATTGCTCAGCGACTCGCTTTACCCCGGCGGCGATATTTTTATTCACGGCTCATGCGTAACAGAAGGCTGTATTCCCATTACCAACGACCAGATTGAAGACCTGTATGTCATTACCAGCTATGCCCGGGCAATGGGTCAGGATTATATACCCGTGCATATCTTTCCCGTACAATTCAATAACCCGAAAAGTGTAGGTTATTTAGAACGCTTCCTGAAAATTTACCGCAATTACAAGTCACTGGCAGCTAACCTCGAATCTGCCTATAATTATTTTGAAAAATACAAACAGGTTCCGGTAGTGATGGTGAGCCCAAGAGGGGAATACCTCGTTGAAGACCTACAGCCAGCCGAACAAAAAGTGGTGAAAGAAAAAAGGGTATTGCCTGAAAAAACGATACCCATACCCGAGAATGAGCTGGCTAAAGTAGTCAATAATCAACCCATGTACCCGGGAGGTTTCAAAGCTTTCCAGCACTTTCTTGATCAAACAGGAAAAGAGCTTGCCCCGCTTTTAGACGAAGGACAAAGAGCCGCTTACCTTGTAGTGGATTATATCATTGACAAAGAAGGTAAGCCGGTATATGCCCGTGTGGTAAAAGGCGGCAACGACGATATTAACGAAATGGTAGAGAGGAAATTTGAAAGTATGCCCCATTGGAAACCTGCTATACGCCAGGAACAACCCGTTGCTTTCCGGTTAAAGCAAACCATCGTTATTGAAGCCGCTCCGGGATCATAAAATGCGGTTGGTATCCGAAAGCACCAAAAAACAAATCACAAGAACCAAATAAATATAAAAGTTCGAAAAAGAAAATCCGAAATCCGAATCTCTCATGAAGCAACATGGGCGATAGTATTTTCCTTTGCGTCGCCGCCCCTCAGCGTGCGCTGCGTGAAACCAAATCAACTTGACTGTTACAGGCAGATTTCAAATATCAAATATCAAATCAAAAATCCCCTACTGCTTCGCGTATCATAATCACACTTCAAGTGTATCAAAACCGTACAGTGTTCACGGTGAGAACTTTATAACAGACTGATTATCATTCTAATTCATGGCATTAATTTTATACCATAAACCTGAAAGTACAGGAAGGGAAATTTATTTCCATCATGGGACCTTCCGGCTCGGGTAAGTCAACCCTGCTGAATATTATCGGGATGCTCAATGATCCCTCCGAAGGAGACCAAAGCACGTGGCAGTTATATATACGCAATGTCACAAAATGCTATTGGCCGGAAAACAATACATTTGCTTTCAAACAAAAAGTTATGCGTAACCTAAACGGGATAAAAAAGATAACCCTGCTTTTCTGGTTAACGGTGAACACCGTATTCGTATATGCCCAGGCTAACCCCGAAAACAAGCTGCCGGTTGATACCGCCGTTACCATAGGCGAGTTGTCCAACGGACTCACCTATTATATTCGTCCGAACAGTAAGCCGGAACAAAAAGTGGAACTTCGCTTAGTGGTCAATGCAGGCTCTATCAATGAAGACCCCGATCAACTGGGATTGGCGCACATGGCAGAACATATGGCATTCAACGGCACAAAAAATTTCAAAAAGAATGATATCGTCTCCTTTTTGCAGAACATCGGAGTAGGTTTTGGCAATGACCTGAACGCATATACGAGCTTTGACGAAACAGTTTATATTTTACCCATTCCCACCGACAAGCCCGATAACCTTGAAAAGGGATTCAGCGTGCTGGAAGACTGGGCGCATAATGTAACTTACCTCGACGAAGACATAGACAATGAGCGGGCTATTATTCTCGAAGAAAGCCGTTTGGGAAAAGGGGCCGGAGAAAGAATGTTTAAAAAAATATTACCCGGACTGCTCAGCGGCTCACGATATGCCGAACGCCTGCCCATTGGTAAAGACAGCATCATTAAAAATTTTAAGCACGATGCCATACGTCGCTTCTATAAAGACTGGTACCGTCCGGAACTGATGGCGGTGATTGTGGTGGGTGATATTACCAAAGAAAGGGCCACAGCCCTCATCAAAAAACATTTCGGGGGCTTAACCAATCCTGCTGATCCGCGACCCCGTGTTGGGTACCCGGTTTCTCCTTACACTTCAAGCGATGCCCTGATCGTTACCGATAAAGAAGCTACCAGCTACCAGGCCTTTGTGGAGTTCTCGGCCTACCCTTCAGAGAAGATCATTACCTATAATGATTACAGAAAAGACCTGGTAAAAGACCTTTTTGTAACGATGCTGAACAGGCGTATGCAGGAACTTACCCAAAAAGAGGATCCTCCGTTTGTATACGGTGGCGGTTCTTTCAGCGGCTTTACACGCGGCTACGAAAATTTTGAGCTGTATGCGGTTTCAGGCGATAAGGAGCCCAGTGGCGGTTTACAGGCTACCCTTCAAGAACTGGAAAAAGTAAAACGATTCGGGTTTACAGCCCCCGAACTGGAAAGAGCCAAAAAAAATATGTTGGCCGGTTATGAAAAGAGTTATAACGACCGGGATAAAAGGGAATCCTCTCATTTCGCAGACGAATATATCCGGCATTACCTGCAACAGCTACCCGTACCCGGTATCGCAGCGGAATATAAAATGGCAGAAGACCTTTTGCCCACAATCAGTCTTGATGATGTAAATGCCGTGGCGAACATACTGAAGGGAGACCAGCACGTGTTTGCCGCCATCATGGGACCGGCGAAGGAAGATATAAAACTTCCCTCTCCGCAAGCGCTTTTACAAACCATAGCCCTTGCAGAAAAGGCCGAAGTAAAGCCTTATGAAGAAAAAACAGTGGCTGCCGAACTGTTAACTGCATTACCAAAGCCGGGGAAGATCACCGGTAAAAAAAATAACCCGGTAACGGGAACAACGGAGCTTACGCTGTCGAACGGCATTACGGTTACACTCAAGATCACGGATTTCAAGAACGACGAAATACTGATGGCCGCATCACGCTACGGGGGTGCCAGCAATTATGGACTGCCCGATAAATACAACGCCAACTATGTAATCGCCGCTGTGAACGCCATGGGATTTGGCAGCTTTTCCCCTACCGACCTGCAGAAAGTATTATCGGGCAAAACAGTATCTGCCAACCCATCCATAGGAAGCATTACAGAGGGTATAAGCGGAAGCTCAAGCGTTAAAGACCTGGAGACCATGTTCCAGTTGACTTATCTTAAATTGACACAGCCGCGCGAAGACAGCAGCCTGTTCAAATCTTTTGTGCAAAAAAACAAAACACAGCTGGCATTATTAGGGGCTGACCCGCAGGCAGCATTCATTGATACCGCATTAAAGGTGTTTTATAACAATAACCCGCTGGCACCTATTAATGTACCCAAAGCGGCTTATTTTGACAGTGTACAGCTTGGGAGGGTACTGGACATTTACAAACAAAGGCTGGGAGATACAAACGGAATGCATTTTGTTTTCACGGGCAACTTTAAAGAGCAGGAGATCATTCCCCTGATCGAAACCTATATTGCCAGCCTCCCGGTCACTAAAAGAAAGCCAGGCTATGTAGATCAGAAAGTAAGGCCTATCCGGGGGAAGAAAGAATTAATAACGCATAAGGGAGAAGAGCAGAAAAGCCTGATCCTTTCCTTTTATTACGGTGAGGTGCCTTACTCCGAAGACCTGGCGCTTAAGGCAAAAGCTGTTACCGAAGTATTGAATATCCGTATCATTGAAGAGCTGAGAGAAAAGGTGCAGGGCATCTATGGGGGTGGTATTTTTGGCGGATTGAAGAAAGCTCCTTATCCTTCCTTTCAATTCATAGCGCAATTGCCCTGCGGTCCTGAAAAGGTGGACACCCTGCTGAAAGCCCTTAACAACGAGATCAACGCCATCATTAAGAACGGGCCAGGCGCTGAAGATCTCGATAAAGTAAAGCAACAATGGCGCGAATCGCATAGGCAGCAGATAAAGCAAAACGGGCCCTGGTCGGCACATCTTCTGGCTGCTAAAGTGGAAGGAGAAGATATTGACCGCTTTATTCATTTTGAAAAGTACATCGATAAGCTCACCACCAAAGATGTGCAGCAGGCTGCCGCACTGTTATTGAACGGTAAAAATCACTATACCGCTATTCTCATGCCCGCCGGAGAGAAGAAAGAAGCCAAGGGCGAATAGCGGATGGTGAAACGTGAGAAGAGAGAAGAAGCTATGGGCTGTCAGATTCAGTAGTCGGCTATCAGTTTTGTAGTTATCCGATAAAACTCCTGCCGGCAGGCAGATTTTCATACTTGCACATTTTCAAATTACTATATTCCCCTTCTGTCCACCGCTCCCTTAAACCGTTTCACATCCAATACATCATTCCCACTTTCCAGTCTGGCATCCCGTTGCACACGCGGAGCAATACGGGAAAAAGCGCCATAACTGATGTAATGCAGGGCACTTGCCAGGCAGTTCTCATTCACATCGCCCCAGGGCTTATCCAATCCATCATCTACCGTAGCGTCGGGTTGCAGCCCATTGAAATAGTTGCCTTCTCCGTTTTTATTCACACTCCTGAAGGATACAGGAAAGATATACCAGTCGCCCACGCCGATATTGAAATACCCCACAGGCTTTCCGTGACTCGCCCTGCCGATCAGTTTTACCTCCATGTATGGCTTAAGACTGTTGATCAGCAGCTCACTTGCAGAGGCCGTATTTTTTGTTGTTATAAAAAAGATGCGGTTAAGGTCAAGAGTGCCTTTTTTCTGGTAGTTGATCGTGGTATCAAAAAGAGCGCTGTAATGATCATTAAATTTTTCCTCCAGCATAATACCGCTATTGCCCGCAGAAGGCACTAAATAGTTAGCCAGCTCATTCTGCAGCTCTACATATCCGCCTCCGTTATAGCGCAGATCCACTATCATATCGTTTATACCTGCGCTTGCAAACTTATCGAAGATGGTGCCCAGCCGGGTTTTAATGTTATCCACCTTACCCAGAAAAGAATTAAATACGAAGTATCCTGTTTTACTTCCCCCATTGTTGTATATGGTGTCCAATATAATGGGCTCATCCTGGTAAGTTGCTGCCACAAGCGTAATATCCACCGCTGTTCCATCAGGCTTTTCAAAAGTAAAACTGGCAGAAGAACTGTTAAACACGGCAGTGGAAATACGCGATATAACTGCATCGCTGGTATTAACGGTAGCATTCCCATTTACGGATAATATGCGCCAGCTTCTTTCTATGCCTGCCGCGGCGGCGGGCGAGGCAGGCTCTATATAAGAAACACGCAGGTCATTCTCCGACATAAAAAATATACCCAGCCCAAGATCTCCGCTGATCCCTGCGCTCACATCATCCCATTCCGACTTTTTTATCGCAAAGCTCCAGCGGTCTACCGGATCCGCGAAACCGGGCTCAATACTATAAGGACGAAGCGCCTTCATAATGGCATCGGGATCAGCATAGGATCTTGTATTAAAGACAAAGGGAAGGTGATCATTCCAGAGATAAAGATCTTTTGCATAACTCCATGCAGTATCCTTTACCCTGTCTTCAACGGCAGTTGTATTACCGGAACCATTACTTTCCTTCCTACAGCCAAAAACCGACAATACTACTGCTGAAAGAAAGAACAAGGCAATGCTTTTCAATTTCATATTCCTGTTATTGAGGTTTGGAACACCGGGACTATAGCAGTACAGCAACAACGCAAACTGAAATTACGCATTTACCATGCTCATGGTTGTCCGGGCCGGTACCCTTAACATTTATTTCCCAAAAATTAACATTGGCTAACATCAGAGATCAACATTGCAGTTTACCCATCCCGCATCAAATGTGGCATTGTATTTTTTATAGAATGCTACGGCCGGCCCGTTCCAGTCTAATACCTGCCACATCACGCCGCTAAGCTGCCTGGACTTTGCTTCTTCCAATACCCGGTCCATCAGCAGTTTCCCGATCCCCCTGCCCCGACAGGCTTTGGTTACTATAATATCTTCAAGGTACATGCGCTGTCCCTTCCAGGTGGAGTACCGTATATAATATAACGCAAAGGCTACAATTTCCTTCGCGCTGTTTTGCCCCGGAGGTACCTCGGCCACAAATGCCCACCATACCGGACTTTGCCCAAAACCGCTTTCCACAAAATGATCAAAACTGACCGTTACTTCCTCCGGCGCTTTTTCAAATTCTGCCAGTTCGTGCACCAGTTCCATTATCCGTGCACAATCTTCCTTTACGGCAGGTCTTATTATCACGTTCATGTTTAGTTGATTCGTTATTTGGGGCCCTAGATAAGAAGTATCAGTGCCAGCCGGCGGCGCTGAACCTATCTGATAAACCTGCCGGCAGGCGTGAAACAGCAAACTATTCAGGTCTCTTCTCCCACATCTCACCTTCACATTCCCACATTTTCAAATTTTCAAATTTCTCCCCTATTTTCTTTTTGCTTTAAAGGTACCATTAGGCTGAATAAAACGCATACCTGTTACTTTGTCTTCCGCTACATCAAATTGCACACTGAAGCCATCCAGCACTTTCAGCTTAAAAGTATGATCGCCTGTTGCGATAGTTTCATATTCGGGTTGGCCGGGAACAAATACAAATAAAGTTTCTCCCTTCAGGTAAACCTTTGCTGTCATGCTACCCAACTCATATTCGCCCGCATATTTTTGCAGCGCTTCTTTGCTTAACACCTGGGGTTTAGGCTTATATATAAATTCCATTGGTTTCAGGGAAGGCTCCATGGTGATGCTCAGGCTTCCGATCTTCCCATCATCACGGGTCCTGAAATTTAACACCGTTCCGCCGGAAGAAGTATCCAATCCTTCCTCCTTATCAA
>CAZREP010000084.1:0-20393 GCA_964599035.1 uncultured Terrimonas sp.
CCAGGTTACGGTAAAGCATAGCCGTAGGTTTGATGAGGGTTTCACCCAGCGACATTACCGGGAACTCTACCGGAAATCCCCCGGCTTCAGATATGCCCCGCTTAACAGATTCAGCCAGCTCCCTGAAATGGGCATTACAGGGGGTGAGTTCCGACCAGGTATTACAAATACCGATCACCGGTCTTCCCTCAAACTCATAAGAAGGAATACCCTGGTTCTTCATCCAGGCACGGTAGATAAAGCCGTCTTTACCGGTTTTGCCAAACCAGCCGCGGCTCCGAAGCTCATTACTCATCATAAACGATCTTTTTTTAAAGGTATAGGTTTTGGATTATGATTTGAGATTTGAGATTTAAGATCTGAGATTTTATACATTAGGGATACTACCAGCAGGTAAGGCACTGTTCTTTGCATGAACGGCCGACCTGAAGAAGAATATACATGCGCCTGCCAGCAGCAAAAGGGAGATCACAGACTGGAAATAGGTGAACTTCATAAGCACCAGCGACCAGTTCATCTCCTTCATAAAAAATTCTTTGTAAAGCATCAGCACCACACTGCCGAGATAACCGATAGAGTCACATATATATACAAAAAACCCGGCATTGGCCTTAATACGGAAATGAGCGATGAGCCGCTCAAACAACGCAATCTGCATGGGCATATATGCCAAAAAAAGCCCCGTGCCCAGCAACAGCATCCACCAGAACGGAGAAATCATGTGCTTTTGAAAAAGCAGGGTAGCTATTGCCGTTATCAGAAATCCTGCTCCGATAATGCCGTTCACCGCCCAAAAGCCCTTAAAATTATTTTTTATGGCAGAGAGGCTTCCAATAACCGCCAGCACTATTACGCTTGTAATCGCCTCGGTTTGGGTGAACACATTTTTATCCCACCCCGGATCCACCTCATTCCATATTTCTACGGTAAAATTGTCGCGGAAATCACGCAGCGTGGCGAGAAAAGTATAGAGAATAATGAAGCACAGCAACCCCCAGCCATATTGCCTGAACACATTTTTTTTGTCGGCATTGCTCATGGGAAGCCGCGGTGCCTTGGCTATAACATCCTCTTCCGAAGGAGCAGGAATAACCGATAGCATCCACACAAACAAAAGAAATAAAGGCAGGAACAATAGCCCCATTACAAAGGGCAGCCAGAACTCGGATATGGCAGGCAGCCATTCATGCACATCAAAATAAATGGTTTTCAAGATGCCCGAAGAAACGATAAGGCTTATGCTGAGCCCCATGGCAAGCACTTCCGTAAACCTTCTCCCTTCCAGATAGCTGAAAACAATGCCCCATATCATGCCTAAGGGCAGTCCGTTCAAAAAAAGGAAAATGAAATTATAGGGATGAGGTATCCACCCGAAAAACAACAGCGCTATCTCGGCAAAAAGGATCAGCCCGATGATAAGCTGCGAGCGACTTGCGGCTTTCAGCTCCGATATCACCTTAATGCCTATGAACTTGGAGATCATATAACCGAACACCTGCGCTATAATAAGCACAACCTTATAATGTATTCCCCACAATGATAGGCCCTCGTAGATACCGGCATTAAATGGCTTCCGGAAAGCGTACATACAAAAGTAGGTGCCGAACGCCGCCACCATACACCACATAATAAAAAAGACCCTGGAGCCGCTGAGCAGCTTTCTGATGATTCCCATCTGCAAGTATTTTATTACACTATCGGTTTAGGAGAAATGAATATATTAAAAATATACAACAGGGCGTGAAAATAACAATAAATAAGCCTTTAACTTTGGATATGCATCACATCACTAAACTTTCGGTTAACATCAATAAAATTGCCACACTCCGCAACAGCCGCGGGGGCAACAATCCCGATGTGCTTAAGGCCGCCAGGGATATAGAGCGGTTCGGTGCCGACGGGATAACGGTGCATCCCCGCCCCGATGAAAGGCATATCCGCTACACCGATGTAAGGGAAATCAAAAAAATCATCACTACGGAGTTCAATATTGAAGGCAACTGCAGGGAACAGAAATTTATAGATCTTGTACTGGAAACCCGGCCGAACCAGGTAACGCTGGTGCCGGACGACCTGGGACAAATTACCAGCGATCATGGCTGGGACACCATACAACATAAAGATTATTTAACAGAGCTCATTAGTGTATTTCAGCATGCAGGCATCCGGGTATCTGTTTTTGTTGATCCTGTTATTGAAATGATCGAAGGCGCTGCCGCAACCGGCACCAACAGGATAGAATTGTATACGGAAGCCTATGCCAGAAAGTACCTCACCGAGAAAGAAAAAGCCATTGCCCCTTACGTGGCATCCGCTCAAAAAGCTAAAGAACTGGGATTAGGCATTAATGCCGGACATGACCTGGATATGCACAACCTGAGCTATTTTAAAGAACAGATCCCCTGGGTGGACGAAGTGTCGATAGGACATGCATTGATATGCGATGCCCTTTACCTCGGACTGGAAAATACAGTGCAATTGTACAAACGGCAGTTGGGGCTGCGGTGATGGCATGAATATTGGATTATCCTGATCGTAAAACTACAACATTATGAAACGATCATTCCTTTTTACGGCAATAGCCGCTTTACTGTTTTCATCGGGTGCAACACTGGCGCAGGACAATAAGAAAGCCCCTGCCAGTCCTCCCGCCACCGTCTCGGCAAAAATAACCAGTGGCGCCACCATTACCATCAATTACAGCCAGCCTTCTGTAAAAGGCAGAACCATCGGTAAAGATCTTGAGCCGCTGCCCGGCAAAGTATGGCGTACCGGCGCCAATAATGCCACTGTTTTCGAAACAGATAAAAACATAAAAGTAGAAGGACAGGATCTGCCTGCAGGGAAATACGGCTTATTTACCATTGCAGGGGATGATGAATGGACCATCATCTTCAATAAAACATGGGACCAATGGGGCGCCTTTAAATATGATGAATCAAAAGACGCATTAAGAGTAAAGGTTAAGCCGGTTAAAGCACCTGCGTTTGCCGAGAAGTTTACGATCAACGTAGACGAAAGCGGGAAAGTGAGCTTACTGTGGGGAGATACGGAAACCGACTTTACGGTGATGTGAGGCCGACGGCGGTGGGTGATGAGCTATGGGCTATCGGCAGTGGGATGAATTTGTTAACGGCAGATCATCGCTCATTGCTGAAAGCCCATTTCTGATTTGTTGATTTCTGATTTAATTTGGTTCTTGTGATTTATAGCTTTCAGGTATCAGCTATCAGGTCAACACCTACGCCCTCTACCCTATACCTTCCACCCTCCACCTATCCCGAATGCCGCTTCTGCAGCACCTCCGTCACATCCCTTAAACGATACCCTTTGGCATGTAAAAGAATAAGGTAATGGAACAAAAGATCGGCTGCTTCATTCAGAAATAATGTTTCATCATTGTCTTTAGCCTCAATGACCATTTCTACCGCTTCCTCTCCTACTTTCTGCGCTATTTTATTGATGCCTTTGGCAAACAACGAGGCTACATAAGATGCTTCCGGTAACGCTTTTTCACGCAGCGCTATAATATCCTCAAGATAGAGCAAAAAATTATCGTTATGATTCTTCTCAGACCAGCAGGTATCCGCTCCCGTATGACATACCGGGCCCAATGGATGCGCTTTGATCAGCAAAGTGTCATGATCACAATCAACAGCAACCGATCTCAACTCCAGGAAATTGCCGCTTTCCTCCCCTTTCGTCCATAAACGCTTTTTACTTCTGCTGTAAAAAGTAACTTTTCCTTCCCGCATGGTATGCTGCAGCGCTGCCTCATTCATAAACCCCAGCATTAATACTTTTTGAGTATCATTATCCTGCACAATAGCGGGCACCAGTCCGTCGCTATACTTTTTAAAATCAATTTCCATAATCATTATTGGCCGGCAAAGATAGAGAATAAGGAATTAGGTTTCAGGTCACAGGTTGCAGGTTTCGAGTTTTGGGGGCGGAACCATAAACTTCCAAACTACAAACTCCCATAACCTAAAAATTTATCATTTATCAACCTTCTAAATACCCACTGAATCCAATTGATAATCAATCTATTATTATTAAATACAACACTGCCGGGTGTAGTTAGGGAGCACCCCCCAAAAAAATAAATACCGTATTATACAATAATTAACAAAAAGAAATATCTTGTACTCCCTTTCTTTTCAACTCAATGAAACACCCCATCCGAGTGAAAAGCCATGCCACAAATTTTAGACATCCGTAAAGGTTGTCGTTCGTACCATTTTAAAAGTGAATACTGGCATGCGCAATCCCAGGGCAATATGCTGTTTCGTAAAGGCCATTATACCATTTTGCCTTTTTCAATATTCACCCGCTGTGAATGCACAGCCGGTGGAATTAACTATCTACGTAACCAACAGCATACAGTTACCGGTAAGTAATGCTACCGTGGAGGTAGACGGGCAGCGCAATTTTGCCGACTCTTCCGGAAAATTTACACGATTGCTTGAGAAGGGAAACCATGCAATAAATACCAGCGCGGTAGGCTATTACAGCAGCTTTGCAGACCTCAGCCTATACTCCGATACCAGCGTCCGTATCGTTCTTTTGGAAAGGGCTTACCAACTCAGCGACGTTATGGTTACAGCCGGGAAGAACAACAAAAACGCCCTCAGCGTGCATGTTTTAGATATTCAACAGTTAAAAAAGCTACCTGTTATTTTAGGGGAAACTGACCCGTTGAAAACCATCACGCTTTTACCCGGTATAAAAAACGGAAGTGAAGCCGGGTCAGGTATTTATGTAAGAGGTGGCGGGCCCGACCAGAACCTGGTGCTCTTAGATAATATACCGGTTTATAATCCCAGTCATCTCCTGGGCTTCTTCAGCGTATTCAATGGCGAAGCTATAAAAAGTGTAACGGTTAAAAAAGGAGAGATGGATGCGTCCTACGGCGGCAGACTGAGCAGCATGATATCCATCGATACCCGGGAGGGCAACAAAGATTCCGTGAAATACAGCGGCGGCATCGGGCTGATCTCTTCCAAACTCTCTGTGGAGGGGCCGTTGGTCAAGGGCCGGTCTTCTTTTATAATAAGTGGCAGAAGAACTTATATTGACCAGGTAGCAAAGCTGTTCGCTCCCCAAAAAATCGGCAGCAACGGCTATTATTTTTATGACATAAATGCCAGGGCCGACTACGTCATCAACGATAACAATAAACTGTTATTTACCTTTTACAACGGCAAGGATGATTTTTCATACAAAAACGACAAGAACAATATCTTCAACGCATACTGGGGCAATAGCATAGCAGGGCTGACATGGCAGCAACAACTGGCAAAACAAAAACTAAAACAATCCCTTGCATTAGTGTACAGCAGCTTTAGCCTTGACAGCTATTACGGCTACGATATTTCGAACTACATCTTCACCTCTGCAGTGAGAGATTACCAGATTAAAAATGACTGGACCTTTACACCCTCCGCCAGATTCAATATCAATTGGGGTATTCAATATACCTGGCACCGTTTCAGACCAGGTGCTGGTGATATAACAGAAGGGGTGCAGTCGTTTAAAACTAAAGTAAACAACCAGTTTGCAGAAGAAGCGGCCTTATATATAAGCTCGGGGTTCAGGATCAGCCATCGTTTGCGTGCCACAACAGGATTGAGATACAGCTATTTTAACCAGGTAGGACCCACCGAAAGGATAATGTACAACGAAGATGGCAGTCCTACGGGAGAAACCGAATCTTATAAAAAGGGACAAAGCATAGCACGCTATATGTTCCCTGAGCCACGGATTACCATTGACTACACCCTTTCTGCACTTTCAGGAATAAGGCTTTCATATGCCAGAACCACCCAGTACCTCCACCTCGCAACAACAAGCGGGGCAACCTTTCCAAGCGATCTGTGGATCCCCAGCGGACAAACTATCCGTCCGGGTGTTGCGCAACAGGTTTCCATGGGCTATTTTAGGAGTACATCCGGTAACAGCTACCAGTTCAGCACAGAAGCTTATTATAAATATTTAGGCAACCAACTGGAATTTAAGCAGGGAGCACAGCTATGGCTCAATCAGAACATGGAAGGGGAAATGATATCCGGCAAAGGAAAAGCATACGGCGTTGAGCTGCTCCTGGAAAAGAAGAAGGGAAAGCTAACCGGCTGGATAGGCTATACTTTAAGCAGAACAGAAAGAACATTTGAGCAACTGAACAACGGCAAGCCATTTCCATACCGGTACGACCGAACGCATGACCTCAGCATTGTGTCTATCTACAATCCCTGTCCTCACTGGACACTGTCATCCGTTTTTGTATTCGGAACAGGCAACGCCCTTACCATACCTACCGGAAGGGTAAATTACAATGTTGGATTTAATGTAAGTCAGCGTACCATATCTTATACCAGCATGAATCAGTATGAAGCGATCAACAACTACCGCTTACCGGCGTATCACCGTCTCGATCTCTGCGCTACTTATTCACCAGCCTCAAAGAAAAAGAAAAGGTTCAGCAGCAGTTGGAGCTTTAACGTGTATAACGTTTACAACCGTCATAATCCCTATTTTATTTATATGGATATCAATCAAACAGAGCAATCATTACAGGGGAAAATGGTGTACCTCTTTCCCATCACCCCTGCCATTGGCTGGAGTTTTAAATTTTGACGAATGAGTGGATCAATCAAAGCCCGCCAACCCCATCAACCCACCCGCAGGTATCATTCAGGCGTGCGGATCGGCCGGTGCATATTAAACGCTATGGTCATTCACTGCCTCTTCCTGCCTATCGCCGGTTGTGAAAAGAATTTTGACCTGGAACTTGACTACCTTGAACAGCAACTGGTGGTGGAAGCCTATATCAACAATGAAATACCGGAATATAATTATGTAATGCTCAGCAAAAGTCAAACCCCGGGCAATACAGATATTACCAGTCTGCCGGTAAAAAACGCAGTGGTAAAAATATCTTCCGGCAGCCTGGCGCCCAACAACACTATTGTGTGGGATAATAACTCTACCGTGGTTTTAAAAGAAACGCAGCTTCCCGGTGTGCCTTCAAGCATCGGCGATGGCATCTATACCGACCCCAAACTGCAAACCGATCCCGGGACAGCGCTACGGGGGCAATCCGGCAAATACTACCTGCTGGAGATAGAGACGAACGGGCAAAAGTATACCGCAACCACCACTTTACTGCATCCCATACCCATCCGCCTGAGCACCGGCTTCCAGTATACCGGAAGCGACGGAGTTGAAAAAGGACGTATTACTGTACATTTCAAAGATCCGGATACCACCGGCAACTGTCAGCTGTTTTACTGGCGTCACAGCGATAATAAACAAAGCTTCGGCTGGGGAAGTCTGGGTACCAGCAAAAGACTTACCAACTCTGATGAAAATAATAACGGCAGCTACATGCATATTACCGACTCCTACGGTTTCGTAAAAGGGGACAGCGTTACCTGCTATATGGCCAATGTAACAAGGAGCGTGTACAATTTCTGGGACAGCTACAACAAAGCGAGGAACAGCAGCGGGCTACTCACCACACCGGTATCTTTGGTAAGTGACATTAAAGGAAAAAACGTAACCGGTTGTTTCAGCGGGCTCGCCATCAGCACTGCCACTATAGTGGTGGATTAGTGAAGCAGCCATCAACATGCCTGAAAACATTGTGACAGGTATGTTACCGGCATGCAGTTCTATGGGCAGCTTCACTTGCGACGCTCCGTTCCAGGTTTCGCCTACTATGGAGCAGAACATCATCACGGTAATGCCTATATGCTTTCTGTCCTGGCTTGCCTGTTCCTAATTTTTAATATTACGGTACTACGCGCCTTTTTACTTTTTTTCTCTATTTTCTACAAATATTATCGCTGCTACGCAGCTTATTTGCAGGTTATCTTCATTGTGCTGTAAAGCTTTGTGACTATGAGAGACGGATCATCCGGCAGACCGGAGTCTTACACCTGGCTTGTCCGCTCCTAAAATGTTTAAAGATGACCTATTGAAATCAGCTAATTTAATTTTTCGTTTTCCATTATTTGCTGACCTAAGTTGGTAAGTGAGGAGCAGAAGATCATGACGGTAATGCCTATGTGCTTTCCTTGAAGCTTTCAGGAGGTATTCGCACCGGTATGTTATGCTCCAGTAAAAAACGTTTCAACTGCGGGATAGCTATTTCCTTAAAATGAAAAATGCTGGCAGCCAGTGCCGCATCGGCTTTGGCCTCATTGAACACCGTTACAAAATGCTCCATTGTTCCTCCTCCTCCGCTGGCAATAACGGGCACAGGCAGTTGCGTTGACAGCACCCTGGTAATATCCAGCGCAAAACCCTGCTTTGTACCGTCGTGATTCATAGAAGTCAGCAGTACCTCTCCCGCCCCAAGCTCCACGGCCTGCTTTGCCCAGTCCATACATTTTACACCGGTTTTTGTTCTCCCTCCATTAAGATAGACATACCATTCCCCATCATCTTCCTTGCGGGTATCAATAGCCAACACGATGCACTGGCTGCCGAACGCTTTGGCCAGCTCATTGATCAGCTCAGGTCTTTTGAATGCGGCCGTATTTACCGAAATTTTATCAGCACCGTTCTGCAGCAGCACATTCACATCTTCCACGCTGCTGATACCACCTCCCACCGTAAACGGAATATTGATATGGTGCGCAATACGATTAGCCAATTCACTTAAGGTTTTTCTTTTCTCCACCGTGGCAGTAATATCCAGGAACACCAGCTCATCAGCGCCCTGCCGGGCATATAATGCACCCAGCTCCACCGGATCTCCCGCATCGCGAAGGTTCACAAAATTGGTTCCTTTTACCGTACGCCCGTCTTTAATGTCAAGACAGGGAATGATGCGTTTGGAAAGCATGGAATATTTATAATTTGAGATTTGATATTTGAGATTATGTGGTCTTGTCACGGTTCCTGAATTTTTGCCCTCTTATAGATGCCTGGTTGAGATAGCTGATAAAGCCGGCTATTTCTCTAGCGAGTTTTTCATATTCATCTATTATGGTAATGACTTCTATCCTGTCAACATAGTTATTATCAATTGCCCTGTATAGCTGAGACCTTATTTCTCCCGTCGATCCCTTCGCTATACTTAAAAAATTCACAAATTCCAGTTTTGAAGACCGTTCAAAACCTTCTGCAATATTATCCATTACAGAGCCTGCCGATGCTCTGACCTGATCTCTGAAGCGAAAATCATTTGTAAATAAAGGATTTTTATTTATCACCTTATAAACGGCATTACACAAACTCCTGGATTGCTGCCAAATAGGTAGATCTTCAAATCGGTATATGGTGCCCATAGGAAAACTTTAAAGGTTAATAATTTGAAATTTAAACCTTTTTAGGGACAATGCTTTACGCCATCCATAAAACATCGGTTAAGCAATCTAACGCTGCGCGAATTATAATATGCCGTATTCCCGTGAAAAGAGAGAAATGAAATATTCCTTTCCCCTTTATTCTCTCACTTTTTACAAAACAATACGCATCATTGATTTTCCTAACACCAATTTCAAATCTCAAATCTCTAATCTCAAATCTTTAATCCCTATTCTTCCCTCATATATCGCTTTACCCACTATCGCTCCTTTACAGCCGGCACCGCGTAGTGCATGCAGATCATCAATAGAGCTAACTCCGCCACTGGCAATGAAATGCAGTGCCGGGAATTTTTGGATAATATTCTTATATAGTTCTACCGCCGGTCCTTCCAGCTTCCCGTCCTTACTTACATCCGTACAAAACAATTGCCGTATCCCATGTGACAAATATTTTTCAATAAAATCGTAAACCCATACATCTGTCGTCTCGAGCCAGCCGCCAACCGCTATCTTTTCTTCTTTTACATCGGCGCCCAGCAAAAATTGATCTGCACCAAAAACGGTAAACCATCTCACCAACTCTTCCTCCTGCTTTACTGCTATGCTCCCCACCGTTGCCAGTGCCGCCCCGGAATTAAAGACAATGTTCACGTCTTCTTCCGTTTTGATACCACCACCAAAATCAATGACCATCGTAGTTTTTCCGGCGATAGTCTCCAATACCTTCCAGTTCCTTACCCTGCCCGATTTAGCACCATCCAGATCAACCAAATGCAAGCGTCGCAAACCGGCATCCTCAAATGCCTTAGCTACTTCCAGCGGATACTCATTATAGATCTTCTTTTGAGCGTAATCACCCTGGGTAAGCCTTACGCATTTTCCATCTATAATATCAATAGCAGGTATAATTTCCATATCGTTTGTAATCCGAAAATTTAAATACAATGTTCAATAAAGTTTTTAAGAATGCGTTCGCCAATCTCGGCGCTTTTTTCGGGATGGAACTGCACCCCGTAAAAATTATTCCTGTGCAATGCAGAACTATAAGGGAGTATGTAGTCGGTGGCAGCTATGGTATGTTTCCCGGTTGCCGCATAGTAGCTGTGCACAAAATAGGCATAGCTGTTGCCAGGAATATCCTTAAAAAGCGGTGTTTTAAGATCGTAGATCGTATTCCAGCCGATCTGTGGGATCTTCAGCTGATCACCGGACGTTGCTGCTTTACCAAAAAATTTTACATCCTCGTCAAAGATATGCAAACAGTTCACATTGTTCTCTTCCGAAAATCTGCACATCAGCTGCATCCCCAGGCAAATACCCAATACAGGCTGCCTAAGGTTCCTGATAAGCTCGTCGAGGTTCCTTTCCTTTAAATATCGCATGGCGCTGCTGGCTTCCCCCACACCGGGAAATATCACCTTATCGGCGCTGCTGATCTGCCCCGCGTCATCAGTAACCATGGCATCTATCCCAATACGCTCCAGGGCATACAGTACCGACTGAATATTACCTGCATTATATTTTATAATTGCCAGATTCATTGTAATTTTACTTTTTATGCGGAAGTAGCTCAGTTGGCAGAGCATCAGTTTCCCAAACTGAAGGCCGCGGGTTCGAGCCCCGTTTTCCGCTCTACGTTAATATCATTTCCAGGAATTTTTTTGTTGCCTGTTCCACTTCCGGGCTCTCCCCCAGCGCTTTTATATAGGCGCTTCCGATAATAGCGCCATTAGCGTATCTGCAGGCTGATTGGAAAGTGGCATTATCCCTGATCCCAAAACCTACCAATACAGGATTCTTTAGCTGCATCTGCTGTAGCTTCTGCAGGTACAATTCCACGTTCGCGAAATCTTTATCTTTACCGGTAGTAGACGAAGACGAAACGGCATATATAAATCCTGTACTTAAAGCATCGATCTTTCTTATTCTCTCTTCCGATGTTTCGGGGGTAACCAAAAAAATAAAGCCCAGCCCGTATCTCCCGATCACAGGGGCATATTCCGTTTCAAATTCCCGGATGGGCAGATCGGGCAATATCAGTCCATCCACTCCCGCTGCAGAAGCATCTGCACAGAATTTTTCAAAGCCATACTGCAGTACCGGATTTAGGTATCCCATCAGTACCACTGGAACAGCAATGCCGGAGCCACCCCGCATGGTCTTTAACTGCTCCAATAAAACCTTTATCGTCATTCCATTCCGCAAAGCCACGGCTCCGCTCTCCTGTATTACCGGTCCATCAGCCAGGGGGTCACTGTAAGGCATGCCCAGCTCAATCATATCAGCACCGTTCTCCTGCAACGATTTCATTACTGCTAATGTGCTATCCAGGTTCGGATAACCCGCCGTACAATACACATTCAGCACTTTACCGCTTTTCCTTTTAAATAATTCCTGTATCCTGCTCATGAGGGAGAATTTGAAATTTGAGATTGCAACTTTCACTTTTTTCTTCCGACTTTTATGTTTCTTCCATTGCCGCCATATACGCTGCCATATCCTTATCTCCCCTGCCGCTTAAGCATACCACCACAATATCCTTCGATGTAAGGTTGAGCTGATCCAGTCCGGCTATGGCGTGTGCACTCTCCAGCGCGGGTATGATGCCTTCCATACGGGTAAGCTCAAATGCAGCTTTCACGGCTTCTTTATCCGTAGCGCTTAAAAATGAGGCCCTGCCTGTTTCAAACAAATGCGCATGCAAAGGACCAATGCCGGGATAATCCAGCCCGGCAGAAATACTGTGTGGCTCCACTACCTGCCCGTCTGCCGTTTGCATTACCAGGCTTTTGCTGCCATGCAAGATCCCCGGCTTACCTAACTGCGTGGTAGCAGCGCTCATACCACTTCGCAAACCACACCCTGCCGCCTCTACCGCAACCAGCTGTACCGTAAGATCTTCGAGGTAATGATAAAACGCACCGGCGGCATTGCTGCCCCCGCCTACACAGGCCACTACATGCGTAGGCAATTCGCTGCCGGTGTGTTCCTTCAGCTGCCAGCGCATCTCCTCGCTGATGATACTTTGGAACCGGGCCACCATGTCGGGATAAGGATGCGGACCCACCACGCTCCCTATGATATAATGCGTATCTGCAGGATTGTTGATCCAGTCGCGGATGGCTTCATTGGTGGCGTCTTTTAATGTTTTGCTGCCGCTGGTGGCAGGGATCACCGTTGCCCCCAGCATTTTCATGCGTGCCACATTGGGTGCCTGCCTTTCGATATCCTTTTCACCCATATACACCACACACTGCATAGCCATCAAAGCACATACAGTGGCCGTGGCTACGCCATGCTGGCCTGCTCCCGTTTCTGCTATGATCCGTTGCTTACCCAGCCGCCTGGCCAACAGCAACTGCCCGATGGTATTATTGATCTTATGCGCCCCGGTATGATTAAGGTCTTCTCTTTTAAGGAAAATAGCAGCCCCATGCTTTTTGCTCAACCTTGCTGCATGATACAATGGCGACGGACGGCCGACATAATCCCTGAGCAACGCCCTGAATTCCTTTTGAAAATCGTCTTCATATATGATCTTGAGGTAACGGTTCTTCAATTCCTCCACATTGGGATACAACATCTCGGGAATATAAGCGCCGCCAAACCCTCCATAGTAGCCAAAGATATCCGGTTGCTGAAATGTCCCCCGGTATTTTGCCAATGCTATTGTTCTGTTGATCATTGTGTAATTATTAAATGCTTCGTTTATATAGCAAAGTTGTAAACTTTGGAGAACATAGCCTATACGAAGTCAGAGACTTCGTATAGCTACCAGACTTCGTATAGCTACCTATTCAACAACAAATCAACTACCTACTTCAACGCTGCCGCAAATCTTCGCACTTTTTCCATATCCTTCACACCCGGACTGCTTTCCAGCTTGCTGTTCACATCCACCGCAAAAAGATTTTCACCGTGCCCACCCGCCGCAAACGCTCGTAACGAGTTCATATCTTCTATACCAATACCCCCGCTCAGCAAAAAAGGCTTATTGATATGCGCTTCGTCCAGTATATGCCAGTCAAATTTTTTTCCGCTGCCCCCATAGTTAAACCAATCCGTATCAAACAAAAAAAGATCACTCACATTCCGGTACTCTCTTACCTTCCAGTCAATATTGTCGCCTTCCTTAATCCTGAACACCTTGATCGTGGGCACCTGCTCGCTTATTCTCTCACACAATCTCGGCGATTCATCTCCATGCAGTTGCACCATATGTAAGCCATATTGCTCTACCTGCCGCATAACCTCATCATACCCGGCATTTACAAAAACACCTACCTTATTGATCTTCAGCTTTGCCTTTTTCAGCTCTTCCTCGCCTATACGCCCTACCACATACCGCGGCGATTTGTGGTAAAAAATAAATCCGGCGAATTCAATACCTATTTCATCCAGGTCATATACCTGGCTCAACCGTGTGTTTCCGCAAACTTTTATACGCATAGCATTCAGCTTTTAAGTTGCTCGGCAAATGCGGCAAAAGCAATCGCAGGGTCCGGCGCTTTCATAAAGTTTTCTCCTATTAAAAATCCTTTATAATCATGTTGCTTCAGCTTGTTTATTGTCTTTATATCACTTATCCCGCTTTCGGATATCTTTATTTTATCAGCCGGTATTAAGCTACTCAGGTATACCGATGTATCAATATTCACCTCAAAGGTTTTAAGATTGCGGTTATTCACACCAACAATATCCACTTCATCGCAAATATGGTCCAGCTCTTCCTCGTTATGTATTTCCAGCAACACTTCCAGTCCTATATTCCCCGCAATCGAAGCCAGTGTTCTCACCTGCGCCGGCGTTAAGTTAGCAGCGATCAGCAGGATCACATCGGCGCCCACAGACTTTGCTTCCAGCACCTGGTACTCATCGATCATAAAATCTTTTCGCAGAACAGGAATATCGTTCGCTCTTGCTTTTATAAGATCATCCAGGCTACCGCCAAAAAAATTTTCATCGGTCAGAACAGACAGTCCTGAAGCGCCATGCTTTGCATATGCAGCAGTAACGGTAACGGGATCTGCATTTGCATTTATCCACCCCTTTGAAGGCGATCGTCTTTTGAACTCCGCTATAATGCCGGTTTTATCCCGGTCAAGCAAAAACTTTCGTAATGAAAGCGGCTCCCGCGAAAAGTATGCCGACTGTTCCAACGTCGCAACAGGCTTTTGCTGTTTCCGTTCCGCTACTTCAATCTTTTTTTGCTCAATGATCGTTTCTAAAATATTCATATGAGGTTACAGGTCACAAGTTCAAGGTTGCAGGTTCACAATTCCCGCATTTTCACACTTTCATATTCTTCATCTGCGGTCTGACGCTCCTCTCATCGCGTACCGACCGCATGCATTTTCACATTCTCACATTTCCACATTTCCACATTTTCAAATTTTCAAATTACTTACTGCATCTCCTTCAGCTTCTTCAATGCTTCCAGCGCCCTGCCGCTTTCCAGGCTTTCCACTGCAGCAAGATACGCATCATCATAGCCCGGATAAGCGCCCGTGCAATGCAATGCCATCGCTGCATTTGCCAGCACTACCGCATTCTGGGCCCAGGTGCCTTCACCTTTTACAATGGTCATGAACAGCTTTGCCGCTTCCTCGGCTGTAGCTCCTCCATAAATATCCGATGCAGATACCATCCGCTTCCCTACCTGCGCAGGCGTCATAATATATTCGCCTTCCATAGTGATCACTTTGGTATCGTTGGTAAGTGAAATTTCATCATAACCATCAAGACTATGAATAATGGTAAATGCCTTACCCGTTTGTTGCAACAGGTAATTGTATATACGCGCCATTTCCAGGTTGTATACTCCTACCAGTTGAAATGCAGGCCGGGCAGGATTGACCATTGGCCCCAGCATATTAAAGAAAGTACGGATAGCCAAATTTTTACGGATAGCTCCAACCGCCTTTAAGGCAGGGTGAAAAAGCGGCGCATGTAAAAAGCAAATATTGGCCTCTGCCACTTCTTTTTCCAGCCGGCCGGCATCCGATTTAAAATGGTAGCCCAACTGCTCCATCACATTAGAGGCACCGCTAACCGAAGTAGCACCATAATTACCATGCTTGGCCACTTTTTGCCCGGCGCCGGCAACGATAAAGCAGGCTAATGTTGAAATATTAAAGGTATTCTTGCCATCTCCACCCGTGCCAACAATATCCGTTGCCTGATAGCCATTCAGGTTAACGGGAACACACAATTCCAGCAGTGCATCTGCAAATCCCTGCAATTCCTCAATGGTGATAGTACGCATAAGGTATACCGTTACAAATGCGGTTACTTCACTTTCATTATATACACCTTTGGAAATATTCACCAGCACTTCTTTGGCCTGCTGCCGTGAAAGGGTTTTGTACTCAAATAAATATTGCAGTATTTTTTTCATATACGGGGTTTAAGCCAGTTACTCAGGATCATTTCTCCATCGGGAGTTAATACACTTTCGGGATGGAACTGCACGCCTACTACGTCGTATGTTTTATGCCTCAGTGCCATGATATGATCATTACCATCCCTGGCCGTTATTTCCAACTGCGGGGGAAAATCGTCCTCCCCTACTATCCAGCTATGATACCGGCCTACTTCAATAGTGCCCGGCAGCCCTGCAAATAAAACCGGCTCTTTATCGGTATATAAAGAAACCGGAGCCGATACGCCATGGTATACGGTACTTAAATTGACCAGCCTTCCCCCAAAAGCTTCCGCAATGGCCTGGTGTCCCAAACATACGCCCAGCATGGATTTGGAAGCTGCATATTGCCTGATCAGGGGCAGGAGCAATCCGGCTTCCTCAGGCAGTCCGGGCCCGGGAGACAAAATGATCCTGTCATACTCATTCACTTTATCAAGGCTGATCTGGTCATTGCGGTACACATCCACCTTCTGGTGCAATATCTTCTCCACCAGGTGAACCAGGTTATAGGTAAAAGAATCATAATTATCAAAAACCAGTATTTTCATGCCTGTTTGTAGTTTGGAGTTTATAGTTTTTTTAGTTACTACCCTCACCATTAACCTTTCACATTCCCACATTTCCACATTTTCACATTTTCACATTTTCAAATTACTCAGATCTGTTCCGCGAGCTCCACTGCTTTTTTCAATGCATTTAATTTGTTATTCACTTCCTGCAATTCGTTTTCGGGATCGGATGCCGCTACGATACCCGCGCCCGCCTGTGAGATGAGTGTATTATTTTTACTCAGAAAAGTACGGATCATAATAGCATGATTGCAACTGCCATTGAATCCCACGAAACCAATGGCGCCGCCATAATAGCTGCGTGAAGTGGGTTCATAAGCATCTATTAACTGCATGGCTTTAAACTTTGGCGCACCGCTTAATGTGCCCGCCGGGAAAGTAGCTGCCAGCAGGCGAAAAGGGTTTGTTCCCGGTCTTACATTGCCCGTAACCTCACTCACCAAATGAATAACATGCGAATAATATTGCACCTGCCGGTAATGCTTTACCTGCACTCCATCACAGAGCCTGCTCAGGTCGTTCCTCGCCAGGTCAACCAGCATCACATGTTCGGCATTCTCTTTGGGATCGTGCAATAACCGGTCGGCCATCTGCTGGTCGGTTTCATCAACACCGCTCCTTTTGAAGGTACCGGCAATAGGATGCACTACCGCTTTACCGTTTTTAATGATCAGCTGGCTTTCGGGGGATGAGCCCATGAGCCTGTAATCACCATAGTCGAAATAAAAAAGATAAGGAGAAGGATTGATGTTGCGCAGCGCCCGGTATACATTAAACTCATCGCCCGTGAATCCCTGCGCAAAACGCCTGCTCAGCACGATCTGGAATACATCGCCCCGGTAGCAGCTTTGAATCCCTTTCTTCACCATTCGCCGATAATCTTCATCCGTCATGTTAGACCTTTCCGTGCCATTGATCCGGAATGGAAATACCGGCACGTCCTTGCTCCTGATCAGCGACTCTACTACGCCCACATCACTGTCGATCCCGGCAATACAATTTTCGCAGAGATACATTTCATTCTTAAAATGGTTGATGGCAATGATATACTGGTAAAGCCTGTAACGCATAAGCGGTATAGGAGCAAAGGCAGGATGGGCGTCAGTTGCTGTAGCAGAACGGTCAGAGAAGGTGATGGTATCAAAGAACTGAACAGCATCAAAAGCGGTATAGCCGTATAGCCCCTGTACAGACGCAACCACTTTGTCGGCCGAAGGTGTTACCTCAAAACGATGCATAAAGCTCCATAGCATATCAGGTACTTCGGCAGGATTACTCACCGGTATACGTTCAGGCTGCTGGCCCGGCAATTTAAATTCTATTGAACGCTGGCTGGTAATTTCCATACCTGCAATAGCATTGATGCATATAAAAGAGAAACTGTTTTCCGCAGCGTGGTAATCGGCGCTCTCCAACAGGATTGTGTCGCGGAAGCGATCTCTTACCCTTAGGTAAATGCCCACCGGCGTATATACGTCCGAAAGCATCTTTTTAAACTGTGTCCTGATCTCAATTTTCTTCATAATTCCCTTGTTCCTTTTCATAAAAAAACCCCGGTGATCACCGGGGCCTCAATATTGTATATACTCTAAAATAAGATAACAGCATTACAGACCCCACAAAGAGCTTGTATGCCACCACCAGTATTTATTTGTATAATTTTTCATGATTGAGCGACAAATGTCTATGCTTTTTTGTTAATAAAAAAATTTTGACTTAGCTTTTCAAAATTATTTTTTTTCATCCCTAACGGATTATCTCAAATGCTACAGAAAAGACTGCTTTCGCTCGATTTCCTCCGTGGCCTTATCATGGTATTACTGGCGCTGGAGGCAGCAGGACTTTACCATGTGCTGAATGACGCCGCCGAAGGAAGCTGGTGGCAGAATATTACCATACAGTTCAGGCATCACAAGTGGAACGGGCTTCATTTCTGGGACCTGGTACAACCTGGCTTTATGTTCATTGCCGGCACGGCCATGGCTTATTCGCTGAACAAGCAGCAGCAAAATGGCGTGCCCTGGGCGCAATCTTTCCGGAAGGCATTGAAAAGAAGCGGCTGGCTGTTTTTCTGGGGCGTATTGGATTATGCTGTAAAAAAAGACGGGCTGGCATTTGAGCTTTGGGATGTATTGACCCAGCTTTCCTTCACCCTGCTGGTAGCTTTCCTGATCTTCAGGCTCAGCATGAGAACCCAGGCGCTGATCTGCGCGGGCATACTGCTGCTAACCGAAGCGTTGTATCGCTTTACCCACATACCGGGATTCGATCAGCCATTTACAGACCAGCATAACTTCGGCAATTATGTTGACCTGCTCCTGATGAATAAGATCAACCGTGGCGGCTGGGTGGCCATCAACTGTATTCCTACCGCGGTACATACCATTGCCGGGGCGCTTGCAGGGAAGCTGCTGTTGAGCGCAAGCACCCAAAAAGTAAAGCAATTGCTTATCTGGAGCGCTGTTTGTTTGGCAGTTGGCTTTGGATTGGACTGGCTGCATATAACGCCTATCATTAAGCGCATTGCAACCTCTTCCTTTACCCTGGCTTCCCTGGGCTGGTGTCTGCTGGCATTGGCTGCATGTTACTGGTGGATCGATATCCGCAATCACCGCAAGCATCTTCTCCTGTTTACCGTGGTAGGTATGAATTCTATATTTATTTACCTGTTCTTCGAGATCGTGGGCGGCAGGTGGTTCAACGGGTATGTAGGTGCCATTACCAACGGGTTGATGAGCATGGCGCATTTCCCGCAGTTGCTGATGGATCTCATTACCTGCTTTACCATTTTCGCATTAGAATGGGGGCTCTGCTATTTCTTATATAAGAAGAAGATATTTTTTAAGCTGTAATATCTGCAATGCCTAATCTTCCACTACAATGCCTTCGAGGTCGTAATCGTAGGCTTTGGTGATTTGTACATTTACAAATCCTCCTAAAGCAAGCTTTTGGTCAGTGGCAATGATCACTTCATTGTCCACTTCCACCGAATCAAATTCAGTGCGGCCCAAATATCGGCCCGCTTCTTTTTTATCAACCAGTACTTTAAAAACCTTTCCGATCTTTTCCTGGTTCTTTTCATAACTGATCTCCTGCTGCACTTCCATTATTTCCTGCGCCCTGCGCTCCTTTTCTTCAGGAGAGATATTATCTTCTAATCCATAAGCAGCAGTGCCTTCCTCATGCGAATAGGTAAAAATACCCACCCTGTCGAAACGGTGCACCTGCAAAAAATTTTTCATATCCTCTACATCGGTTTCCGTTTCACCGGGGAAGCCCGCTATAAGCGTGGTACGCAGGCAGATGCCCGGAATGCGACGCCGGATCTCCCTTATAAGATCATCCATTTCTGCTCTTGTGATCTGCCGTCGCATGGCTTTCAGCATCTTATCGCTGCTGTGCTGCAAGGGCATATCTAAGTAATTACAGATATTGGAGTGTTCCTTCATCGCATCAATGATCTCCAGGGGAAATTTAGAAGGGTATGCATAATGAAGCCGGATCCATTCCAGTCCTTTTACTTCTGCCAGCGCATGCAGCAATCGCGGGAGCTCGCGTTTTTTGTAAATATCCAGCCCGTAGTAAGTAAGCTCCTGCGCAATAAGCATGATCTCTTTTACTCCTCTGCGTACCAGGCCTTCAGCCTCCGCCACCAATTGCTCCACCGGCTTGCTTACGTGCTGCCCCCTCATTAAGGGGATAGCACAAAAAGAACAGGTGCGGTTGCAGCCTTCCGATATTTTCATATAAGCATAATGAGCGGGAGTGCTTAATAATCTTTCGCCCACCAGCTCTGATTTATAATCCGCTTCAAATCTTTTTAAGATCAGGGGAAGCTCCATAGTGCCGAACCATGCATCTACCTCGGGAATCTCGGTTTCAAGATTTTGCCGGTAACGCTCTGTCAGGCAGCCCGTAACATACACTTTATCCAGCCGGCCTTCTTTTTTGAGCGCTACCTGGTCGAGGATCGTGTTGACAGATTCCTCCTTGGCCTTATCAATAAAGCCGCAGGTATTGACTACCACGATATTGTGGTCGCTTTTTTTGCTTTCGTGCACCACATTAATGTCATTGGCCCTG
>CAZREP010000085.1:0-20171 GCA_964599035.1 uncultured Terrimonas sp.
ATGTACAGTTCCAGGCCACCCTGCTCCTGCTGCAGGAACGGATACCCCGCGTTACTGCCTTAAACGCTCCTCATATACCCGTTGCCGATGCTGGCGTGGTTAAAAGGGATGATGACGCCTACATGCGCATCATCAATACATCGCAAACACCCACACCGGAAGTCCAGCTGCTTTCCAACGGCAGGTATCACGTGATGGTATCCAATGCGGGAGGCGGGTACAGCAGGTGGAAAAACATAGATGTGACCCGCTGGCATGAAGACAGCACCCGCGACAACCGGGGCAATTTCTGCTTTATAAGAGATATGGACAATAACGAGTTCTGGTCGGCAGCCTACCAGCCTGCATTACAGAACGGAGATCATTATGAAGCCGTGTTTTCACAGGGGCGCGCAGAATTCCGGCGGCGTGATTTTGCTATAGAAGCACATACTGAAATCGTAGTGTCACCTGAAGATGATGTGGAGCTGAGACGCCTTCACCTCACCAACCGCTCGAGAAAAAAAAGAACAATAGAAATAACCAGCTATGCTGAAGTTGTTTTGGCTCCCCCTAATGCAGATGCCGCACACCCTGCATTCAGTAACCTGTTCGTGGAAACCGAATTACTGCCCGGGAACCATGCGATCCTATGCACACGACGCCCCCGCTCCCAACACGAGCAGCCGCCTTCCATGTTCCACCTTATGAAAGCATACGACGTTCCCGTACAGGAAATAACCTACGAAACAGACAGGACAAAGTTTATCGGCCGTGGCAACACCATTCACAACCCCCTGGTCATGCAGCAACACACGCCACTCTCTTCTACATCAGGCGCTGTGCTCGATCCGGTCGTTTCCATTCAATACCGGGTAGAGATCGCACCGCAGCAAACCGCCGTAATAGACATGATAACCGGTATTGCAGAAACAAAAGAAGGCTGCAACGAAATGATAGAAAAATACCAGGACAGGTTTTTAGCCGATCGTGGCTTTGAGCTATCATGGACCCATAGCCAGATCGTCCTTCACCAGATCAATGCAACGGAAACAGATGCGCAACTATATGCAAAGCTGGCCAGCGCGATCATTTATATGAACCCCGGAATGCGCGGACCCTCCGATCTTATTACACGGAATAACCGCGGACAATCGAGCCTCTGGAGCCATTCCATTTCTGGTGATCTGCCCATTGTGCTGGTAAAGATCGGGAACATCAATAATATTGAGCTGGTAAAGCAAATGATCCAGGCTCATGCTTACTGGCGCTTAAAAGGACTGACCGTTGACCTGGTGATATGGAATGAAGATCACGGCAACTACAGGCAAACGCTGCAAAACCACATCATGGCGCTGGTGTCGCCGCTTGTAGGCGCGCAGATCAACGAAGGGCCGGGAGGCGTTTTTATACGTTCATCCGATCAGCTCTCCATTGAAGACCGTATACTGTTCCAAAGCGTAGCAAGAGTAGTATTGTCTGACGGGTTTGGCCCGCTGGAAGAACAGATCAACAGGAACATAAAAATAAAAAATGTTGTTCCTTATTTTACCCCGGTTAAATTTTACGCTTCCACTCCTACCGCCATTGCACCGCCGGAAGGATTGCAGTTCTTTAATGGTACCGGTGGCTTTTCAGCAAACGGAAAAGAGTATGTTATTATAACATCACCCGGAAAAACAACGCCAGCCCCATGGTGCAATGTAATAGCCAATGATACATTGGGAAGTATCATATCCGAAAGCGGGCAATCCTATACCTGGTTAGAGAATGCCCATGAATTCAGGCTTACCCCATGGAATAATGATCCCGTAAGCGACCTGGAGGGAGAATGCTACTACCTGCGTGATGAAGAAAACGGCAGATTCTGGTCACCTGCCCCATTGCCCGCCGGGGGTAAAACGGCATACACCACCCGGCACGGCTTCGGCTACAGTGTTTTTGAACACAGCGAGGATGGCATCCATACCGAAATGACCGTATTTGCCGAACTTGATACAGGCATCAAATTTACGATCATCAAAATCCATAACGGATCGGACAGGCAACGGAAACTGTCTGTTACCGGCTACGTGGAATGGGTGCTGGGAGAGCTTCGTCAGAAGACCCAAATGCACGTGGTTACTTTTACCGGCGGAGATACGGGAGCGCTTTTTGCACGCAATGCCTACAACACGGAATTTCCTGATCATGTAGCTTTTTTTGACGCCAGCGGCCTGCCGGGATCTTTTACCTGCGACAGGAAAGAATTCCTGGGCCGCAACGGATCATCGCGCAACCCGGCGGCGATGAACAAGGTGAAACTTTCAGGGAGATACGGAGCAGCACTGGATCCCTGCGCGGCAATACAAAACAGTTTTGACCTTGCAAGCGGAGAATCGCATGAATTTATATTCAAGCTGGGAGCGGCAAAAACGCACCCCGAGGCCACACGCATCCTCGAACGGTTTAAAACAAACACCAGCGTTTATCAGTCCCTGGATAAAGTAAAGGCTTTCTGGCTGCATACGCTGGAAACGGTACAGGTGCATACACCCGATCCTGCATTGAATATCCTTTCCAACGGATGGCTTAACTACCAGACACTCGCCTGCAGGGTATGGGGAAGAAGCGGCTATTACCAGTCGGGAGGCGCCTTCGGCTTCAGGGATCAGCTGCAGGATATCCTGTCGCTCCTGTATGCAAAACCCGGTATGGCCCGCCACCAGATCCTGCTGCATGCTTCGAGGCAGTTCAGGGAAGGAGATGTGCAGCACTGGTGGCATCCGCCTTCCGGAAGAGGGGTTCGCACTACCTGCTCAGACGATTTTTTATGGCTGCCCTATGCTGTCACAAAATATATCAACCATACGGGCGACACAGGGATACTGGAAGAACCCGCGGGCTTCATAGAAGGCCGGTTACTGAACGAAGGCGAAGCATCCTACTACGATCTTCCTGCACATGCCGGCCAAACTGCCAGCCTGTATACACATTGTACCAGAGCCATAGAAAGAGCGCTTCGTTTTGGGGAACACGGGCTACCATTAATAGGATCGGGCGACTGGAACGACGGCATGGATATGGTAGGAGAAAAAGGTAAGGGAGAGAGCGTGTGGCTTGCTTTTTTCCTGTATGATAACCTCATCCGGTTCAGCTCCATCGCAGCCCAAAAAGGAGATACCGCTTTTGAACAAAAATGCCGCGAACACGCAGCCGCCCTGCAGAAAAATATCGAGAACCATGCATGGGACGGTCAATGGTACCGACGCGCTTATTTTGATGATGGCACCCCGTTAGGCTCATCGCAAAATGAAGAATGCCGTATTGATTCCATATCCCAAAGCTGGAGCGTACTCTCTAAAGCAGGCGACCCGCAACGGACACACCCTGCCATACGATCGGCAATAAAGCACCTCGTACAAAACGACGCGGGTCTGATACAATTGCTGAATCCTCCTTTCGATCAATCCGCTCTTAACCCCGGCTATATCAAAGGATATGTGCCTGGTGTACGTGAAAATGGCGGGCAGTACACCCACGCTGCCGTATGGCTGGTAATGGCCCTGATGGCATTAAAGGAAAAAGAACAGGGCTGGGCATTATTACAAATGATCAACCCGGTTAACAGGGGCAGCAGTGCCGAAGCGATAACCATATACAAAGCAGAACCCTATGTGATGGCCGCAGACGTGTATTTTAAACCCATGCACAGCGGGCAGGGAGGATGGACCTGGTATACGGGTTCGGCAGGATGGATGTATCAACTGGTGCTGGAATATTTTTTAGGCATAAAGCAAAACGGTGGCCGGCTTTATTTCGATCCGTGCATTCCGCCCGGATGGGCTTCTTTTGATGTTCGTTACCAATACAGGGATACCCTGTATAACCTACATATCAAAACTACCGGCAGCGGCAAAACCAATATAACAGCCGATGGCAACCCTTGTGAGAACGACTTCCTCCCATTGCTGAACGACGGAAAAATACATACCGTGGTGGTATCAATACCGGGAAGCGGATAAAGATCAAATCCGAAGCCATAACTCCAAACGTTCGGGGTCAAATCCGAACGAATGCAACAATAAACTAAAAAATATAAACTTCCGAAATCCGAATGCAAGGTAAAATAGCGATGTAATGCATTCTTCTTTGCGCCGCTGCTCCGCTGCGTGAAACAATGGTAAAGATCCACACCCGTCCGCCGGGGCAGCTAAAATCCGAAATCCGAAGGATAAAACATTTTCTCAACTAAAAACCATAAACTCCCAAACTAAAAACTTGCGACCTGAAACCTGTAACTTTACCACGTGTAATGAATAAACGTGCTCCAATATCCGTTCCCAAAAACATTCCGTAACACGAATCCAAATCCTGTCTCAAAAAAATTGCTTACATTAAGCGCTCCATAGCATTAATTTTTTAGATCATGAACAATAAAACCGCTTCTCTCGCAAAACTTCAGAAAGAAGGAAAGAATATCCACCGACTGCCTTTTTCCATCAGGATCCTGCTTGAAAATATACTCCGCAACCATGATGGCTTTGCCATTACCGACGAGCACCTGCACACGTTAACCGACTGGAATGCTGCCGGATCGGACAAGGATATTCCTTTTAAGCCTGCCCGTGTGCTCATGCAGGATTTTACCGGCGTACCGGCTGTGGTGGATATCGCTTCCCTGCGCGCAGAGCTGATCCGCAAAGGCGGCGACGGGTCAAGGATCAACCCGGCCATCCCGGTGGATCTTGTAATTGACCATTCCGTGCAGGTAGATTTTTTTGGCACAGACTATTCCTATAAAAGCAATGTGAATTTAGAATACGAGCGCAATGCAGAACGCTATAAACTTTTAAAATGGGCCCAGAAAGGCCTGGATAATTTTACCGTTGTGCCTCCGGGCATGGGCATCTGTCACCAGGTAAACCTGGAATATTTAGCCAAAGGCGTTATTGAAAGAGACGGATGGATCTTTCCTGATACGCTCGTTGGAACAGATTCCCACACCCCTATGGTAAACGGTATCGGCGTATTGGCCTGGGGCGTGGGAGGTATAGAAGCCGAAGCCGCTATGCTGGGGCAGCCCATTTATTTTTCCTGCCCCCAGGTGGTGGGGTTGAAGCTTACCGGTAAGATCCCTCAGGGATGTACCGCCACAGATATGGTGCTTACCATTACCAGGCTCCTGCGTGATTATGGCGTGGTGGGAAAATTTGTGGAAGTATTCGGCGACGGACTGGATCATTTAACGGTAACCGACAGGGCAACTATCTCCAATATGTCGCCTGAATTCGGATGCACTGTCACCTATTTCCCTATAGACGATCAAACGCTGGACTATATGCGGCGTACCGCACGCAGCCCTCAGCAGGTCGAACTTGTAAAAGAATATTGCCAGGACAACATGCTATGGCGTACAGGGAACGAAACCATCGAATATTCGCATATACTGGAACTGAACCTTGAAACCCTGCAGCCCACAGTGGCAGGCCCCAAACGTCCGCAGGATAAAATATTATTAAAAGAGCTGGACAGCAAATTTTCGGAGATACTTAAAACAGAATTTTTAAGGGATTACGTTCCTTATCACAACCGGCAGGAACATGCATGGCTGGCAGAAGGTGGGTCAGGCACAGAATTTTCCTGGTCTCCGCAGCACAGGCAAACCGACGTTACGGTAGAAAAAGAAAATAACCTCCGGTCTGTAAGAATAAAAATAAAAAATAAGGAATATGTGTTGAGTGATGGCAGTATCGTTATTGCCGCCATTACCAGTTGCACCAATACGTCCAACCCGGCAGTAATGGTGGGAGCAGGACTGGTGGCAAGAAAAGCGATTGAAAAAGGATTGCGTTCCAAATCATGGGTAAAGACCAGCCTGGCACCGGGCTCCAAAGTGGTAACCCAGTACCTGCAACGGTCGGGATTAGCCGAAGACCTGGAAGCATTGCGTTTTCATACCGTTGGTTATGGCTGCACTTCCTGCATCGGCAACAGCGGGCCATTACCTCCCCATATAGCCGAAGCCATCGATAAAGGCGAGATGGTGGTGGCCTCCGTATTATCGGGCAACCGCAATTTTGAAGCAAGAGTGCATCCGCAGGTAAAAATGAATTTCCTCATGTCGCCGATGCTGGTGGTGGCTTTTTCACTGGTAGGACGCATAGATGTTAATTTGTTGCACGATCCGCTCGACTATGATCCCAACGGTGAACCGGTGTATTTAAAAGATATCTGGCCCACGCAGGAAGAGATCAATAAAACCATTAAAGCCTGCATGCGCACCGAAGACTTTGAGCAGGTTTACAACGTGATCTTTGAAGGAGACGAGGAATGGAAAAACCTGGTAGCGCCCCAGGGCACAAAATATGTATGGGATTCCCACTCTACCTATATCCAGGAAGTGCCTTTCTTTCAAAACCTCAGCCCGGCACCCGAAAAATTAACAGACATTACCAATGCACGCGTGCTGCTGTTTTTGGGTGATTCCGTTACCACGGATCATATTTCACCTGCAGGCGCTTTCGGCGAGCAAACCGCAGCAGGTCAGTATCTCATCAGCAAAGGGGTGGCAAGGAAGGACTTCAATTCCTATGGTTCCCGCCGGGGAAACCATGAAGTGATGATGCGCGGCACTTTTGCCAACGTGCGCATCAAAAACAAGATCACCGATAAAGTAGGCGGCTTTTCAACCTACTTTCCCACAAATGAAACCCTCACCGTTTTTGACACCGCTATGAAATATGCGGCAGACCACACGCCGCTGATCGTACTGGCAGGCAAGGAATACGGAAGCGGCTCATCGAGAGACTGGGCCGCAAAAGGACCCAGCCTGCTGGGTGTTAAAGCGGTCATCGCCGAGAGCTTTGAGCGTATCCACAGGAGCAACTTAGTAGGAATGGGTATTCTGCCTTTAGAATTCCCGGAAGGACAAACCGCAGCATCGCTGGGCTTAACCGGACAGGAAATCTTCAACATATCAGGCATATCGGAGAACCTCTACCCTTTCAAAAAAATAAAAGTCACTGCCCGGAAAGAATCAGGTGAAGAGGTTGTATTCGATGCCAAGGCAAGGCTGGACTCTGCCATTGATGTGGCTTATTACGAAAATGGCGGTATCCTGCAATATGTGCTGAGGGAGTTTTTGAAGTAAATCCCGGGGGGAAGCACCAAATGACAAAAAACAAGAAACAAATAAAGCCCGAAGACTAACTCCAGGAGGTTCGGGACGAAATCCGAAAAGGACTGTCGGCCATGAGCAGTCGGCGGTCAGCTACGAAATTTCACTGCAGCCTACGCCCTGTAACCTGACAACTGATCGCCCATAGACTGATTGCCATAAATCAGAAATCAACAAATCAGAAATCGGCTGTCGGCTATGAGCTGTGCCAACTTTCAGCCATGAGTCCCGAGCAGTGGGCGGTCAGCTACGGAATTTCACCCTGCAACCTGTAACCTGTAACCTGTAACAACCCATACCTCTTACCTGATACCTTATAAAAAAGGATACTCTTTTCCGTCAAAAATTTCTCCCGTAAGAGTGTTCACCTTTTGCCATTCTCACCTATATATAGAGTTGAAATCAAAAAATAAGCATTATGAAAATGATCAACTCTTTAACTATTGTATTGGCGGCTTTCCTGTTATTCGCATGTAAAAAAGATAATGACGCACAACCCTCTCAATACGAGGGGAACTGGAAAGGCGTTTATTCAGGCGATGAAAGCGGAACCTGGAATATCAACATCAATAATAAGGGAGTGGTTACAGGATCAGCCAAATCTAATGCCAACACAATTTATGAGCTCAATGGAAATGTAACCAATAGCGGTTCCTTTTCTGCAACAGCAGGCTCCACTTCAACAGGTACGACTTTTACCGGGCAATTGTCGGAAAATAACGCCAGCGGAACCTGGAAAAACACGCTTGTAAACGTTAAAGGCGTCTGGAGTGGAAGTAAGCAGTAAATCCGAAAAGGAAGTACCACATAACAAAAAACAAGAACCAAATAAATCCCGAAGACTACATTTCGAAATCCGGAAGGAAGTGCCGGCTACGATCAGCTTTCAGCCGTGAGCCATGAGCTATTTCTGACAACTGATCGTCATAAATCAGAAATCAACAAATCAGAAATAGCTATAGGCTGTCAGATGAATGAACAAAAACCTGATCCCTTGAAACCATAAACGTTCAAACCTGACACCTGAGACCTTACACCCTATACCTTTACGTGAATAAGGAATTTCAAATCACCTTACCCATCCCATACCATCGGGTGCACTACCTGTTTTAATATCACCGGTAAATGCCAGTTTATCGAGGTCAAAAATACTCACTACGCCCGACCCGCTGCGGGCAACAAAAGCCTTTTTCCCGTCCGGAGTAATCAGTATCCCTACCGGTGAGGCAGCAGCCTTTACCCTTTTGATCACTTTACGCGTGGCAACTTCCAGCACAATCAATTCGTCAGCACCATTGTCCGACACCAGCACTTTTTTACCGTCGGGCGTAAACTTAATGCGTATAGGTACTTTCCCAACAGGGAATTGTTGCTTTATAGTGTTCGATGCCACATCTATAATTGCAATGGTCCCATCACCCGTGTTGCCCACCCACACTTCCTTTCCATCAGGTGAAATATCAATCCCTTCCGGCCGTTTCCCGGTAGTGATATGCACAATCCGGCCGGGAGCCGACAGCGTACCAGTATCAACGGCAACAGCACTAACGGTATGGGATATCCTGTTTGCAGTATATATATTTCTGCCATCGGGTGCCAGCACCAGCATATGACCACCTTCCTGCCCGGTTCCTGCAATCCAATCGATCTTACCGGCAGTAAAATCATAGCGCCCCACCGTTCGGGTAAGTTCCGAGATAAAATACACTTTACCGTCCTTCTCCTCTATGCCATGCGGGCGCAGCAGCGGTCCCAACTCCACCCTCCGGATCTCTTTTCGTCCAGCAATATCAATAACCGAAATGCTATGCCCATGCACTTGCCCACCATAGTTGGCTACAAAGGCAAGCTTCCCATCAGCAGATACCGTCATTTCATGAGGACCCTCACCGGTAGGCACTGTAGCCACTACGTGTAAGTTGACGGGGTTGATGATCGCCAGGGTATTGTCGGCTTTATTCAATACCAGCAGGGAACCGGTTGCAGCAGATTGTGCGTTGGCTGCGCAACCGAGCATCAAAGCAATAAGCGCGATGGTAAAATCTTTTAAAGGCATGACATTACATTTGAGCTTTGGAGAATACTTACTTTGATTTCAAAGTACAACTCTTGCAGGGTTAGAGATCAATAACTCCAATCAGCCGTTGCGGGAACACACGGAAAGCATTATAAGGAACCCGGATCCTGACTTACCCCCAATACAATCCCATAACAATTATTGGTTTTTATAGATAAAAAATATTGCCGCAAAGATATATACGATTCTGTCAGCAAATAAATAAGACAAATGTTACCAGTCTATTAGCTGCTGCGGGAACGGTAAATGTGTACAATTTTTATATTTAAAAATCAGGGAGAAAGTTGTAGCTTTGCCGCCCGTTATTGCCCGATAGTATAATGGTAGTACGTCAGATTCTGGCTCTGATAGTTCTGGTTCGAGTCCAGGTCGGGTAACAGGTAAAGACAAGGTTGGCCAATCTTGTCTTTTTTATTTTATTAAGGGAAAATTCTTTCCGGAAAAAGGTTTCGCCATTTTTTATCTTATTATCTTACGGGGATGATTACCAACCCTTTGTTTTTATGGAAACCATATTCGATTTTAACCCTTCACCCGACGAGCTTTCCGGCATGCAAATGACTTATAAGGCATTGGATAAAGATAAATATGTGCATGACCTTGAACAACGGGCCATACTTTTTGACACTTCCATTGATTACGAAAGAGTTTCCGATCTGCAGGAGCTTGCCAAAATCAGGGGCGATGATGCCGCCTTCAGCAAATTTACCCGCATGCTTGAACAGGATATGGGCGATATTCACGACAGGTTGTTCAACGAATAAAGAATCAAAATGCATTATAATTCGTGAATTAGTGGCAGGAATAATTTTCCAAAACCGCGTAGAATGCATTACTTTAAGCTCTTTTTTAATTACTCCATATAAATAATGAAAACTGTAATAGGCTTCGCCCTCACCCTCCTGCTTTTGATAGGATGCAATACACATCAACAGCAAGACTGTACGCCCGCAGAAAGAAATAAAGCGCTGGAATCTATTGACTCGCTGGGCGCCGGTTTAAATTGGCCGGAAGAACTTCAGATCACCGCCTTCGCGGGTCCGGATCTCACGCCAAGTCCTGCCTGCCTGGCGGTAGCCCCCGGAGGAGAAGTGTATGTAGGAGTAGATATGATCGGTTCACTGGGCAAAGAGCCCGGCAAGGGCAGGATCGTTCGGTTGGTGGACTGTAATAACGATGGGATCTTGGATAGCCACACCGAATACGCCGCGGTGGATAATCCACGGGGTATCCTCCCTGTAGGCAACCGGCTTTTTGTGCTGCATACGCAGTTCGGCGCCGACAGCACTGCCACAGGTATGGATCTCGTTGTTTTTGAAGATAAAGACAACGACGGGATTGCCGACGGACCGGCAAAACCTTTGATCGAACATATCAGCAATCCTACATTCCTCAAGAGTCGTGGAACAGATCATGCCACCAACGGTATCCGTATGGGCATAGACGGATGGATATATATTGCTACCGGAGATTTTGGCTTTCATGATGCAACAGACCGGGATGGAAAAAAACTTACCATGCTGGGTGGCGGCATTGTGCGGGTACGTCCCGATGGTACAGAAATGGAAATTTACACCCATGGACTGCGCAATATCTACGATGTAGCTATTGACCCCTATATGAACATCTTCACCCGCGACAATACGAACGACGGAGGAGGCTGGAATATCCGCTTTAGCCACCAGTTGCAATCGGGCGAATATGGATACCCGGTATTGTTCAAACATTTTACCGAAGAAATTATTCCTGCCATGGTTGACCTCGGAGGCGGCTCCGGCACCGGTTCGCTTTTTATGAATGATGATACCTGGCCCGATAAATACAACAACGTACCCATGATGGCAGACTGGGGAAGAAACCAGGTGTATATCCACCGGGTAACTCCCTCCGGCGGCAGCTACACACAGGAGCAGGAGGATTTCATCAAATTGCCGCAGGTTACCGACCTCGATATAGACGCTTCGGGAAGACTTTATCTTTCTGCCTGGGATGGCGCCGGCTATTCCGGAAATCCCGGCAAAGGATTTGTAGTACGCGCTGTACCTCAAAACTGGAAATACAGACCCTTCCCCGATCTCAAAACCGCTTCCATCAATGAATTACAGTCACAGCTACAATCAGGCAGCGCTACTGCCCGGCTAAGCGCCCAGCAGGAGATCCTCATCAGATCATCAAAGAAGGCTGCTAAAGTAGGATGGGAACTGGCAACCGACAAAAGCATTCCGTTGTATGCCCGCGTAGCGGGGATGTACACCTATGCACAGGCGGCAGGAAAAGAGGGTATTAAAAAATTAGCTGAGCTTACTTCCGACAAAGCGATGAGCGCATTTGCGCTACGAGCGATAGCAGATAGGAAACCCTTCGTAAAAGAAGCCCCTATTGAGCCCTTTATGAACGGGTTAAAAGATGCTTCCCCGCAGGTTCAGATCGCAGCCATCATTGGCTTGGGCCGCATGGGGCGGGCGGAGACGGCAGACGCCTTGCTGCAAATACCGGTTCCCGCGTCATTTGTATCCCCACCGCCGGGAGAAGAAGGTCCACATGCCACGCCCAACACAGCCATCATTCCCGCACATCTCGCCGTAAAAGCCCTGGTAGCACTCAATGCCGTGGATGCATGTGTAGCCGCCATCGGTTCCCGGAACTCCACCCTGGCACTTTGGGCACTGCGCTATATGCACGCCCCTAAAGCCGTAGACGGACTGATCGCGGCCTATGAAAAATCGCAGGACCAGGAACTGAAAGGCCAGATACGCACTACCCTTGCAAGACTTTACCAAAAAGAAGCGCCTTACGACGGTTCCTGGTGGTGGAGCACCCGCCCCGATACACATGGTCCCTACTACAATCCCACAACATGGGAGGCTTCGGGTAAAATAAAAGCTTTTCTTATCGACGAATGGAATAAGTCGGATGTTGAAGGGAAAGACCGGTATGCCCTGCTCAACGGAAAATTCCGTTTGGGCATCAGCCAGTTTGGAGGAAGCGAAGAAGAAAGCAAGGCCGCTCATGAAGCCAAAATTGACCTCGACAAGATCAGGAGCCGGAAAGGACAGATCGGGCAATCCTCTATCGAAGATATTATGCTGGCAATGGACAAAATAAAAGGCGATCCTGCCTTGGGCAAAAAGCTCTTTGTTCAGCAGGGTTGCATTGCCTGCCATAGCATTCATAAAGGAGATGTAATGAAAGGGCCGTTCATGGGACAGATCGGCGCTATTATGACACGCCAGCAGATTGCCGAATCCATCTTAAAACCCAACGCCTCTATATCACAGGGCTTTGCCACCGTGCAGATCACTACAAAAAAAGGAGAGATCCTGTTGGGCTTTATAACCCGTGAATCGGCAGACAAGATTGAGCTTCGCGATATTACAGGCGGAGTACATACCTTCAACACTAAAGATATCAAAGCAAGAAAGGAGTTGGAAACCTCTATGATGCCATCGGGATTGGCCAATGCATTATCCTACGAGGAATTTGCATCCCTCATTACTTATTTGTCGCAACAGAAAGGTTAAGGCCTATGATCATGCGCCGGTCTGCTTCCTGGTTTCTTTTATACCTTTCCGGGATGAAAGAAGGGAAAAACGCTATTCAGGCGGGTATTGGAACATTCCTGATTTTTACTGCTTCACTCCTCATTTCAAATGCTGGCATTACCCAGCCTGCCAATTTTGTGAACAGGTTGTCTGACACCGACAGCATAACGGATAAATTTCCACGGGAAAAAATATTTATCCATTACGACAAACCTTACTATAAACCCAACGACACCCTATGGCTGAAAGGATATGTATTGGATGCAGCAGAACACAAGCCTGCCGACAGCAGCAGTATTGCTTATATCGAGATCATTAACGAAGAAAGTGTAGTGGTAAAAAGAACCAGCGCTCCTGTATTTTACGGGCTGTTCAGCAGTTGCATTGCATTGCCGGAGGATGATTTTAAACAGGGCGCTTATATTTTAAGAGCCTATACCAGCTGGATACGCAACTTTGGCGACTCCCTGTTTTTTGAAAGCCGTTTTAAAGTGATTGATATCCGCTCGGAGCAATGGAAAGCCAATATCAGGAAAATTGATTTCAGCAATAATCATTTTGTTTTATATGCCGTATTAAAAGGAGCGGATGCAAAGCCGCTTGCCTATACTAATGCGACGGTAAGGCTTCGGTCGGGACTTAAAAATTATTTAAAGCTGAGCACCGCTACAGACACCGACGGTAATATTTATATTGACACCACCCTTAAAGCCATCGGCAAAGACAAAAATGCGGTACTGGAAATTGCATCAAAAAATAATTTGCAGCTAAGCATCCCCGTTAGAAATGCAGACAGTCCGCATATAGATCTCCAGTTTTTGCCGGAAGGAGGCAGCCTCGTAGCGGGTATTCCGCAAAATACCGGCTTTAAAGCGCTCAGTATTTTCGGAAAAGGCGTGGAGGTGAGCGGGGTTATTAAAGACAGCAAACGCAATACGATAGCACAATTCGCGTCTGTACACAAAGGAATGGGAATAGTGCGCTTTACACCCCGGGCCGGGGAAAAATATATTGCGGAACTCAGCAACGGATCGGTATACGACCTGCCCAACGTAAAGGCAACCGGCATAGCGCTCCAGGTAATCAATACAAAAGGCGCCGATAGTATTACTGTTAAGCTTATGGCCGCGCAAAGCGTTTCGCCTGCTGTTTATTACCTGGCGGGCCGTTCAAGAGGCACTACTTATGCCGGGGCAAAAATTAACCTTACGGAAAAAGGGGCCGAAGTAAAGCTGGCGAAAACCATGTTCCCCCAGGGTATTACAAAATTTACATTGTACGACAGCCATATGAACCCGTTAAATGAACGTATCACTTTTATATGGCACGATGAAATGATCAGGCTGTATGCCATACCACACAAAACCCAATACTGGCAAAAAGACAGCGTTTCATTAAAAATACAATCACAGTACACCAATGCTATGCCCGCGGCGGGCAGCTTCTCAATGGCTGTAATTGATACTGCCCAGGTAAAGTTTACCGCCGACAATGAAAATATGCTCAGCTATATGCTGCTGAGCGCCGACCTGGAAGGAACCATAGAAGATCCCTGGTTTTACATCAAAAATCCTTACAGTGAAGCCACCGAAGCACTGATGCTCACCCAGGGTTGGGTAAATTACGAGTGGAAGATACCGCAACCGCCTGCTTTTGAGAAGGAGCGGGAATTTCGCATTACCGGAGAAGTAACCAATGCTTTCAACAAGCCGCTTGCACACGTAAACGTAGCCCTGTTTGGAAAAATAGGCAGCGACGGCTCCTTCCTTATGGATACCACCACCAATACGGCCGGTACTTTTACTTTTAAACAATTCCCTTACTTTTTCAAAGACAGTGTAGGCATGGTGCTGCGGGCGCTGAATAAAAGAAATAAAGCTTTCAATGTAGGGATAATCATCAATCCGAAAACCTACCCTCCCTACACCAAGGGAGCACCGTGGTATTGGCAGGATAACCTGCTGTTTGATACGGCATCACGAAGCTATATAGCTAACCAGGAATTCTTGAGACAACAAATAAAAAAGGACGGTCATTTTCTTGAAGAGGTAGTGATACGTGCACAACGCAAAATACAGGGTTCAAAAAATCTCAATGAAGACGGAGGTTCCGACCAGGTAATTACCGAAAAAATTTTAGAGGCAACACCTAAAGAAAATTTACTGTATGTTTTAAGCAGGCAAATACCGGGGTTCCCTACCATACGGGGTGCGCCCTTTACTATTGGCAAAAGCAAGGTGGAAATAGTAATCGACGGCATAGATCTGGGGTGGTTTGAGATGGACCCTATTGATATTTTGCAGTATTACTCGGCAGAAGATGTGAAGGGAATAGAAGTAATGAAAAGCTTAAAGTACAATTTAGCATACCAGTCTAAATTTTATGACCCCATGAAAGTCAATTTTATGGACCCGCCGGTTTTTATTGAAATAACCACTAAAACCGGCGAGGGCCCGTTTATGAAAAAAACGCCCGGTATTTATTTATACAAACCGCTCGTGCCTGTTATGGCAAAACAATTTTATAGTCCCCGGTATACTGATCCGGACCAGGAAAACATTTTTCCGGATCTGCGCTCAACGATCTATTGGAATCCCAATATCTTTACGGATAAAAAAGGAGAAGCCGGGGTTTCTTTTTATACATCGGAAAGTAAAAGCAGTTATTTGATTATCCTCCAGGGAACGGATTTAAACGGAAGGTTTGGCGTACTATACGATTATATAAGCATTACAAATGTCAGTGCCCCTTAACGGCATAGTCTCCGCCTGGCTATCTTAGCTGGTAACTGATATAGAACTGCAAATAGCTATGCAGACAGAACTTTTCTCGCAGCGATAGCGGCGATGCGGCGGCGCCACGGCGCAGCATCCGTTATCATTTTCTTTGCGATCGCTGCACCTTTGCGTTCGCTGCCTGCCGGCCGGTAGGCGGGCGTGAAATCCTTATCAATACGAACGGGATGAAATGCATAAAAATAAAAATTTGAACCTTTCTCACCGAAGATAAATGCACCCGTCCTTTTTCGAAATGTGTTCCGGTTGTAATAAATTTGTATAGCAACTGAAATTTGTATAATCTTACATTTACTAAAACTGTTTATAAGATTGCTTTCCCTGTTCCTACATACCGATAAAGAACTGCTGCAACGGATATCAGAAGACGATAGCATGGCTTTTACCACCCTGTATCGCCGCTACTGGGAAGATATGTTCC
Source organism: uncultured Terrimonas sp. (assembly GCA_964599035.1). Lineage (GTDB taxonomy): Bacteria > Bacteroidota > Bacteroidia > Chitinophagales > Chitinophagaceae > Agriterribacter. The sequence goes on from CAZREP010000085.1 coordinate 15,974, forward strand.
TCACTGCCACCAAAGCGCTTCGCGACAATACTGAAGCCTGCGATGTGGTACAGGATGTGTTTCTGTCTTTATGGAACAGGCGTCATGAATTGAGCATTGAAGGACCGTTGATCAACTATCTCCAAACCGCAGTCCGTTATAAAGTGATCCATTATATACAAAAGAACATCACCCGGCGCGACTATCTTGCATTGCTGGCAGACGTTTCAGTAAATTGGTTACCTCCTGATGCAGAGATCAATCTGCAACTGGAAGAATTACAAAAAGCGCTCAGCAGCGTGGTGACCAAAATGCCGCCCAAAATGCAGCAGGTTTACATACTGAGCCGCCGGGAGCAACTCAGCCACAAAGAAATAGCCGAGCAAATGAGCGTTTCTGTTGAAACCGTTAAAAAACATATCCAGCATGCCCTCCAGCTGATAAAGACAGCCCTCCGGCACGCCCTTATCTTCATTTCCCTGCTCCTTTCTCATTTATCCTGAAAAAAACGGGTTGCTCTTACCCCCTTAGCCTCTTTCACCGGACTATAAGCTATAACCCTCTACTTTTAAATGGATATCAAACAGGCAAGAGCATTGTTGTACCGTTACCAAACAGGTAATATTACTCAATCAGAAAAGGAATTGGTGGAACGCTGGTACCGTCAACTGGTGGAGACCGGAGAATGGGAATGGGGCGAAGGAGAAAAGGAACAATTACAACAAACGATCGAGTACAGCCTGTTAAAAAAAATATCCGGCACTCCCGGGGTACACACTATTCGTTCAAACAGGCGGATCTGGTGGGCAGCGGCTTCCATCACGATATTACTTGGGCTTTCCGTTTATTTTTTACGCTTTAATAAACAATTGGAACCGAAGCAGATCGTAAATACAAAAATCTTACCCGATGATGTGCAGGCTCCCCAGTCCAGTAAAGCAATGGTTACCCTGGCAAACGGGCAAAAGGTTTATCTCGACAGCATTGGCAACGGGGCATCAGTACTTCAGGGAAATACGAAGCTGGTAAAACTATCCAATGGTGAAATTGCTTACCAGGCATCGGGGATATCTGGTAATGAGATACAATACAATACGCTGGTAAATCCCAGGGGAAGCAAAGTCATAAACATGATGCTGACAGACGGCACAAAAGTATGGCTCAATGCGGGTTCTTCACTGGTTTACCCGGTAGTATTCGCAAACAATAAAAGAGAAGTTACCGTTACCGGCGAAGCCTATTTTGAGGTAGCCCATGATCACTCAAAACAATTTGTAGTGCATAAGGGTTCGATGGATGTGGTAGTAATGGGTACTCATTTTAATGTGAACGCCTTTGAAGACGATGACAACAATATAAAGGTAACCCTGCTGGAAGGATCGGTAAAAGTAAAAAACGGAAACAGCAACGGCTTACTAAAGCCTGGTGAGCAGGCTTTGGTACATAACGAAGTAAAAATAGTGGGTGAGGTAAATATAGAGAAGGTGATGGCATGGAAGAACGGTTATTTTCAATTTGATAAAGCCGGTCTTCAGAGCGTATTAAAGCAGGTGGCACGGTGGTACGACATAGAAGTTATTTATGAAGGCATTAACCGGCACCGGGAATTTGTGGGAGAAATGGAGAGGGATCTGAGCTTATCAGAAATGCTCAGGATCTTAGAGATGAATAAAGTGTCTTTTACTATAGAAGGGAAAAAGCTCCTGGTAAAGCCTGACTGAGCATACAATATAAATCAATGGCACAATCATATATGAACAGGAATATAAACGGGTGCATTTCAAATTTTCGCCGGCGGGTATCACCGCCAGCCGGGTCAATAGCCGTGTGCGGTGTTTCACCGCCTGTGAAATAGACCTGGCATGCAAAAACCTGAAATATACTACCCGCATAAACGATATATTATATTTTATGGATGACAAAATAAAAGCAGGAAAGTGTTGAAGCCACTCCCCTGCCGGTAGTTTTAGTTGTCCTGTCAGAAATCCTGAACAGATCATCTATTCTTTTACTAAAACCTCAACAAAGTTATGAATGTAAAAGCCAATTACCGGCCTGCGTTTATCACAAAAACACTGGTGATGATGAAAACGATTACCCTCCTCCTTTTTCTGGCCTGTCTTACCGCCAGCGCAGGCGGGCTCGCCCAAAGAGTAACGCTGTCTGAAAACAATGTAAAGCTTGATAAGGTCTTCAAAGAGATCAAGAAGCAAACAGGATATGTTTTTTTCTATGACGCTCGTGTTCTGGAAGGTACAAACCCCGTGAGCATTCATGTAAAAAACGAAACGGTTGAAGGGGTATTGAACCAAATCTTCCGGGAGATACCGCTGGACTATTCCATAACGCGGAAAACCATTACCGTCGTTAAAAAAGCTCCGGCAGGAAAGCGTTCCGACAGATCAGATCAACACACGGAAGATATGGCATCGATTCCCGCGGCTATCATTTCCGGTACGGTAAAAGACGCCCAGGGCAGCCCACTTGCGGGGGTATCGGTGATCATAAAAGGCAGCCAGAAAGGCACAAGCACAGGTATTGACGGCCGCTTTTCCATTGAAGCAAACGAAGGGGATGTGCTCGAATTTTCCATTATAGGATACCAGAAGATAAGCGCAACGGTAGGGCAGAAAAGAGATCTTATAGTGGTGATGGAAGTAGAAGCTTCCGTAGCCACTGAAGTGGTGGTGGTTGGATATGGTACACAGAAAAAAGCAAACCTCACCGGCGCCGTTGAACAGGTAAGCGGCGATGTGCTGGATAACAGGCCGATGCCCAATGTAACACAGGGATTACAGGGCGTTATCCCCAACTTGAATATTTCCCTGGCAGATGGTAAGCCCACCAGAACCACCGAATACCAGGTTAGGGGCGTTTCTTCTATCGGGCAGGGAGGAAGTGCGCTGGTGCTTATTGACGGCGTGGAAGGCGACCCTGCCATGCTGAACCCCAATGATATTGCCAGCGTTTCCGTTTTGAAAGATGCCGGCTCTGCAGCTATTTACGGCGCCCGCGGCGCTTTTGGCGTAGTGCTGATCACTACCAAAAACCCGGCTAAAGGGCGTGCGTCGGTTACCTATAGTAACAATTTTGCGGTAAAGTCACCAACGGTGGTGCCGGATATGGTTACCGATTCTTATATATATGCCAACATGTTCGTGGAAGCCTATTCGTCCTATTATGATTATGCAAGAACTCCTACCACTTTCCATACTGCGGTGCCCTATTCGCAAGACTGGCATAATGAAATGGCAAACAGGCGGCCGGGATCCGGTAAGCCGGAGGTAGAAGTTAACGGCAGTGGCAATTATCAATATTATGCCAATACAGACTGGTATGATATCTTATATAAAGACCATACCCTTGGCAGCGACCACAATCTCTCCATACAGGGGGGAGGAGAAAAAGCTAATTTCTGGATCTCCGGCAGGTATTACGGACAAGATGGTCTTTTTAATTTTAAAAGCGACGATTACTCTATGCTCAACCTTCGTGCAAAAGGATCCGCCCAAATATTCAACTGGCTGAAAGTAGAGAACAACACAGATATATCCAGCATGAAGTATTATAATCCCATATCCGTGGGCAGCGGAAATATCTGGTATGGTTTGGAAGGCGAAGCTGAGCCGATGAGCCCGATGTTCAACCCCGACGGTACCCTCACCATGGGCGCTGCCTATAGCGTGGGAGACCTGTGGTATGGCAAAAGCGGTACGAATACCAACAAACGCGTACTGCGCAACACCACCTCATTTTCAACCTCTTTCCTGAACAATACCCTACGCCTCAAAGGAGACTTTACCTTCCGTAATACAGATAATAAGGATGCAACGCGGAGGGTACCCATTCCCTATAGTAATAAGGTAGGTGTGATATCCTACCTGGGATCCTCCACTGATGACTATGGAGAGCGGCATTCAGAAACAAACTATCTGGCCACAAACATTTATGGCGAATACGAACGGACATTCGGGAACGATCACGACTTCAAAGCAATGCTCGGCTATAATTACGAACAATCTGAATACAATACCATATTCAGCAGGAAGAATGGCCTCCTGTTTCCCGATGTGTCAAATATAAACCTGACAAGCGGTAGCGGAGTTGAGATTTCCAGCGATTATGAAAAATGGAGGATAGGCGGCGGGTTTTCAAGGTTAAACTACGCTTTCAAAGGCCGGTATCTGCTTGAATTGAACGGACGCTTAGATGGTTCATC
>CAZREP010000086.1:0-19953 GCA_964599035.1 uncultured Terrimonas sp.
AGCAGATAAGCTGATGTTGCCTGGAGATTATATTGCCATGCGGTTAACAGAGGAAATAACCACTTCGCCCGCAGCCCTCTCAGAAGGTATTTTGTGGGATTTTCAATCCGATACGGTAGCCCGTCCGGTAATGGAGTACTACGGATTCCCGGATTCCATTGTACCCCGCATACAGCCTGTATTTTCTGTTCATGGCAGGGTAACGCCTTCAGGGGCAACTGCACTGGGATTAAAGCCCGGCATACCCGTGGCGTATAAGGCCGGCGATCAGCCTAATAATGCGCTGTCGCTGAATGTAATGAACCCCGGCGAAATTGCGGCCACTGCCGGTACATCCGGAGTAATATACGCCGTAAGCGATCAACTGACCGGCGATCCGCAGTCAAGGGTGAACAGCTTTGCCCATGTCAACCATAGCCCGGAGCAGAAAAGCATAGGCGTGCTGCTATGCATTAACGGCACCGGCATTATGAACAGGTGGGTAAAAGATATGGCCGGCGGTCAGTTATCATACCCTCAGATCAATGAGCAGGGCGCAAACGTTCCCCCGGGAAGCGACGGGCTTACCGTACTGCCCTTTGGCAACGGTGCGGAGCGTATGCTCGGCAATAAACTGGTGGGAGCACAGATTCATAACCTGCAGTTAACAACGCATCAGCCGCCCCATCTGTTCAGAGCCACCCAGGAAGGTATTGCGTGCGCTTTCCGTTACGGATTGGATATCCTGAAGGAAAACGGAGTACATCCCTCTGTTATCCGTGCAGGGAAAGCCAATATGTTCTTAAGCAAGGTATTTACAGACCTTTTTGTGAATTTTACCGGCACGCCGGTGGAACTGTATGAAAATGACGGCGCCACGGGCGCTGCTATAGGCGCAGGCATAGGTGCAGGGATTTATGCCACTCCCGGGGAAGCGTTCCACAACTATAAGCCTGTTGCTCTTGCAGAGCCCAACAATAATCAAAAAACATATTCGAGCATATATGAAAGGTGGAAGGGCATTTTGGAAAAAGCTTTATCATAAGTGGGGGTCTGATCATTACCATGCATTCCAGCTTGTTATGTTATGCATCATTTTCGGATTTTCGCAATTCGCGCAGGCACAGGAGATACAGGGAACGGTATATGATATTACCCAAAAAATCGCCCTGCCCGGCGTGAGTGTGCTTACAGCATCGGGATCCGGCACACAAACAGATCCCATGGGATTTTACAGGATCAGGGTAACACCCACAGACTCGGTATGGTTTTCTTACCTGGGAAAAGCTACCCCTAAATACCCCGTAAAAACAATCCAGAATCCTGCTGCGTTTGATATATCAATACAAATATCAGCGATTGAATTGCCCGGCGTTACGGTGAGAAAGCCCGGGTATCGTTTTGATTCCCTGCAAAACCGGAGGGAGTATGAAAAGGCATTCAATTACCGCAGGCCGGGATTGCGTGTATCTGCCCTCGAGCCCAACTATCCTTATGGAGGCGTTGGTGTTGACCTGGATGAGCTTATTAATGTATTCCGCTTCCGCCGCAACAGGAATATGAAATTCCTGCAGGGATGGTTGATTAAGGAAGAGCAGGAAAAATACATCGACTACCGCTACAGCAAGCTGTTTGTACGAAAACTTACCGGGCTCGAAAGTCCCGAACTGGACAGCTTTATGAAATATTACCGGCCCGAATACGAGTATGTGGTTATAATGAACGATGCGGAATTAGGATTGTATATCCTTGAATGCTTCAAAGAATATAAAAATCTGAAAAGAAAGCCAGACTATTAGTGGCGTGTTGGTTACCCCGGTTTGCCAGGTAAGCTGTCTTACAGATCCCAAGGATGATCACAGAAAGCACTATAATACAGGTGAGTGGGCAATTGTCAATCAATGTCGTTTCCTTAAGAATTAAACATTATTGTTGTGTCAACCCTGGCTTGTCGGGTGAGTTGTCTCACAGATCACACAGACAAACACAGATGAAAACAAAACAATCTGTACAAATCAGTGCTATCTGTGAGAGAATTCACGATTCACCACCAACATCTAAGGAAACGGCATTGAATTGTCAATAGTGAATTGATTCACCATTCACACTATTCACTTATTCACAATTCACAAAAACGCCATCGGGCTTTATCACAACCTCCCAATGCATTAAATAAAATCCCTCGCCGCTAACATTATACCCGGTACGTATATTGAACTTATAGCCGTGCACAGGACACACGATATGTCCCGCCCCGTTAATGCAGGCTTCATGTAAAGCTCCTCCCGCATGGGGACACCGGGAAGCAAAGGCAAACAAGGCGCCATCAAACCTGCCAATACAGACCTTTTTATCACCCACCACTGCAAGGGCGATATTATTATCACCAAAATGAATATCACTAAGATGATCCGCGATCCTGAGCCATTTGCGATCCTTTTCCTGCATTGCTGTGAATAAAAAACTGAGGATTATTATTTGTACTACATCATGCTCCGTTCATGACTGATAAAAGTATCCCGTTTTATAAGGATACCTGATGCGGTATAAATCGCATATTTTATCCAGGAGCACTTTTCGCAGTTCATCAATATTTTGTCTTTCGGTAGCAGAAATAAAAATACAGTTACCCTGCGTTTCATTTACCCATCTTTGCTTGAGTTCTTCCAGTAATTGCACTTTGGTGGATTCATCCAGCCATTCATCGAACGTGTTTTTTACGAACAGATCCATCTTGTTAAAAATGGTAATGACCGGCTTATCATGACAACCCAGGTCCTGCAGGGTTGTGTTCACTACCTTCATCTGGTCTTCATACTGAGGATGAGAGATATCCACCACATGCAATAATATATCACTCTCCTTCACCTCATCCAGCGTGCTTTTAAAGCTCTCCACCAGGTGATGCGGAAGCTTTCGTATAAACCCAACCGTGTCGCTGAGCAAAAAAGGCGTGTTTTCAAAAACCACTTTACGGGTAGTGGTATCCAATGTGGCAAAGAGCTTGTTTTCGGCAAACACTTCACTCTTGCTCAGCACATTCATGATGGTTGATTTTCCCACATTGGTATAGCCCACCAGTGTTACGCGTATAAATTCTCCCCGGTCTTTCCGCTGCGTAAAAGCCTGCTTGTCTATCTCCACCAGCTTTTTGCGCAAAAGCGATATTTTGTCGCGTACGATACGGCGGTCGGTTTCAATTTCCGTTTCCCCCGGACCCCTCGTGCCGATACCTCCACCCAGCCGTTCCAGGTGCTTCCACATGCCTCTTAGCCTGGGCAGCAGGTACTGGTATTGTGCCAGCTCAACCTGGGCTTTTGCCTGCGCGGTTTTGGCCCGGCTGGCGAAAATGTCGAGTATGAGATCACTACGGTCAATCGTTTTTACACCTAATGCTTTTTCAATATTGGTTATCTGCGCCCCGGTAAGCTCATCATCAAAAATAGCTACCTGTATATTACCATGCCTTTCGATGTATTGTCTTATCTCTTCCAGCTTGCCTTTACCTATAAATGTTTTGCTGTCTGGATGGGGGAGCTTCTGATAGAATTGCTTTACGGCCTTCGCACCGGCAGTTTCGGCCAAAAAAGCCAGCTCTTCAAGATATTCTTTCAACTGGTGTTCCGTTTGCAGCTTATATACAAGTCCTACCAGCACCGCATTCTCCTGCTGTAAAAAGTTAATTTTTTTCTCTATCAATACTTTAAATTTAGAACTGCAAAGGTAAACCAAGCCCAACAAAAAACGGATGCGTAGCGCACCCGCTTTGGAGTAGTTCAATGCTATTTTATATTATACGGTCTCAACTACACAGTATAATTACAAAGCCCAGGAAGAAGGCTCAAGGTACACTAATTGTGAATTATTTTATAGCTCTGTGCAGCGTCAAACGAGAAATGTGAGACGTGAAACATTCCTTTCACCTTTATCCTCTCTCTTTTCACGATAACAGGCATAATTAGCTTGACTTAATACTATCAACGCATTATAACCCGCTGATGGCTAATCCTATGCTATAGGGTTTCACATTCGGCCCCGCCCCCTCCCGTATGAATTCATTAAACTGGTAAGTACCGAAAATAGAAAACACACCATATCCTACACGAAGCGTTCCTGCCAACCTGGTAGCATTAAAATTCCTCCTGTCTTTTACTTTCTGCGTATAGCCGCCATATCCTTCCCTGTCGCGTGAAATTTTAGCCTTGGTATGGGCATCTACCATGGTTCCCACCTTAATGCCCAGGGCCACCTTAAGCGACTTATTGTAGCTGGTGGGGTTGCTGGCAAAACGAAGTTCTACCGGCACTTCCAGGTAGCCCGTAGCGATCTTATATTTTTTATAGGAACTTACCGTATCGTGTGCAAAGCCCAGGGGATATTTCCGAAGATCAATGGTGGTTTGCTTAAAAAACATATTATCGGTACCCAGCCCTGCCCCGATAGCCGCACTGAACCGGGGATCGGACTTAAAGGGGAAATCGAACATGAAATACATGTTAAAGGTCCTGCTCAGCCCTCCCGTTCTGAAAGAATCGGGAGCTCCGGCCCAGCCATGGTAGCCTAATTGTATCATAAAATGATCCGCAGCACGTCCGGAAAGCTGGCTGCTCTTCCGGCTCTCCCGACTGGAAAGCGTATCTGTTTCCGTTTGCGCCAATAAAAGATTACTCCATGCTGATACTAAAATAAACAGTAAGAACCGCTTCATAAGTTGAATTGAGTGGCAAATGTATCCTGCAACAGGTTAATAAAAGGTTAAAGAGGGCAAAGATAAAAGACATTTTCTCAACCTGAAAAGTAAAAACAGGCAGGGTTATAGAATTTCTGTTACGTGAGCAATGCCACCCTAAACACAGCGCCGCTCAATTGTTTTTCACAGTCTGAATGAAATATTATATTTTCCACTGCCAATACCACTCTTATGAACCGCTTTTTGACCGTTATATCCATTGTTGCTGTGCTGGGTGCCTGTAATCCATCCGGAACAGGCATCGGGGAAGAGGATGGACTTTCCGCTTTCAGCGCCGACAGTTTAGGAAAGCATATTGCCGTGCTTTCGGGCGACGACTTCCTTGGTCGCAAGCCATTTACCGAAGGAGAAACAAAAACGATACAGTATTTAAAGCAGCAGTTCACAGCTGCTGGGCTCGAGCCGGGCAACGGCAACAGCTATTTCCAGGAAGTGCCCATGGTAAATATCACCACCCATGCCGCGCCTGATATGCAGGTACGATCCGGGAAAGGCAATTTCATTTTAAAAGGGCCGACGAATACGTAATATGGACCGACAAAACAGATACGGCTGTTTCGCTCCGGAATGACGAGCTCGTTTTTGCAGGCTATGGCGTGGTGGCCCCGGAGTACAACTGGAACGATTACGAAGGGCTTGACGTGAAGGGGAAAGTGGTGATGGTGTTGGTAAATGATCCGGGCTTCAACAAGGGCGACACCTCTCTGTTCAGGGGAAAAACAATGACGTACTATGGCCGTTGGACCTATAAATTTGAAGAAGCGGCAAGACAGGGCGCCAAAGCCTGTCTCGTCATTCATAATACCGAAGCCGCCAGCTACCCCTTTACCGTTGTACAGAATAACTGGAATACCTCCCGCCTGCGCTTAGACCCGCGGGGCAGGCAGGAACAGCTCTGTGATATTATCGGCTGGATATCCGGTCCCGCAGCCAGGAAATTGCTAACTGCTGCCGGCAAGGATACCGCATTGCTCGCCTCGGCAGATACGAGGGGATTTAAAGGAGTGTCTTTACCCCTCCGGCTGTCAACCTCCATGCAGGTAAAAACAGATTATGACCGGTCGCACAATGTGATCGGCAAAATAACAGGCAGCAAATACCCTGGTGAAACCATTATTTATACGGCACACTGGGATCACCTGGGTATTGCTGCACCGGATGAGACCGGCGATTCCGTGTATAACGGGGCATTAGACAATGCCAGTGCCACGGGAGGGCTGCTGGAGCTGGCACGCGGTTTTAAAAGCCTGCGCGTAAAACCGGAACGGACCATCCTCTTTTTGTCGGTAACAGCAGAAGAACAGGGATTGTGGGGCTCCGCCTATTACGCTCAAAACCCGGTTTACCCGGCCGAAAAAACAGTAGCTAATATTAATATGGACGGGCTGAACTGGTACGGCAAAACAAAGGATATAATCATCGTAGGGCAGGGACAATCGGAACTGGAGGATTATCTGCAGGAGGAAGCCGCCAAAGTAAACCGCGTAATTATACCCGAAGTGCATCCTGAAGCAGGTTATTATTACCGTTCTGATCACTTCAATTTTGCCAAAGCGGGCATTCCGGCGCTATATACAGGCAGCGGCGTTGATGTTATTGGAAAAGGCAGCGGTTACGGTCAGAAAGCAAGTGACGAATATACGAACAAGCGCTACCACCGTCCTTCGGATGAATACGATGCTACCAACTGGCAATTAGATGGCGCCATCGACGATCTGCAGTTATTATTCAGGGTAGGCCGGCGCCTGGCTTATGGTCAAAATTGGCCACAATGGAAAGCCGGTTCTGAATTTAAAGCCATAAGGGAAAAAAGAAAGTGAGTTTTGATCTGCGGCGTTCGTTTTTTTACTCATAGGAACAATATGCCTGCATATCATTTCTTTGAAGTTTGCTCCACTTATAATTCAACGCCAGTCCAAGCCGGGTGCCACATACTTTAAAATGGAAGACAGCACATGCACATTATAATCCACCCCCAGGGTGTTGGGTATTGTTAAAAGGAGCGTATCGGCTTCCCGGATGGCTTCGTCTTTGGCCAGCTCTTTTATAAGCTGATCCGGTTCCGCAGCATAGCTTCTTCCGAAAATGGCGCGTTTGTCCTGCTCGATCATCCCGATTTTATCGGTACGGTCGGCTTCCTGCCCAAAATAATAACGATCCTGGTCGGTTACCAGTGCGAAAACAGAACGACTCACAGAGACCCTTGGTTCGCGCCGGTGTCCCGCTTTTTTCCAGGCTTCTTTGTACAGCCTGATCTGCTCGGCCTGCTGTACATGGAAAGGCTTGCCACTTTCATCATACTTCAGGGTAGAACTTTGAAGGTACATGCCGTTTTCGGCCGCCCAGACAGCGGTAGCATTAGATGCGGCTCCCCACCAGATACGTTCCCGCAATCCTTCGGAGTAAGGTTCCAAACGCAGCAGTCCCGGCGGATTCGGGAACATAGGGTAAGGATTAGGCTGTGCAAATCCAACGCCCTTTAGCTTATCCAGGAATTCCAGGGCCTTACGGCGTCCCATATCTGCATCGGTTTCACCTTCCGGCAGCTCATATCCGAAATAACGCCACCCGTCTATTACCTGTTCCGGTGAACCCCTGCTGATGCCCAATTGCAACCGCCCTTCCGAAATTAAATCGGCAGCACCGGCATCTTCCACCATATACAACGGGTTTTCATAACGCATATCAATTACACCCGTTCCAATCTCTATTTTGCTTGTTTTGGCGCCGATAGCCGCAAGTAAAGGAAATGGCGATGCCAACTGGGCTGCAAAATGATGTACTCTAAAATAGGCGCCGTCCAACCCCATTTCCTCGGCAGCAACAGCCAGATCAATAGACTGAAGTAGCGTATCACTTGCTGTGCGGGTCCTGTAGGCAGGATGATTGGCCCAATGCCCAAATGATAAAAATCCTATTTTCTTCATAGCGCTTCTTTCGGGTGAAAAACAGGCAATTTTTAAAAATCTATATTTTATTTGTTACAGGGATCTCTTCTGCTCCCTGGTCCGGACTGTCCGGTAAAATTGCTTCGGATGAGCTGAATATTGGTAATAGGCAGGACTTTTAGCACTAAGACCCAACCAAAGAAAAGAAGCTTAGTTTTGTCATTCCATTCGGTCGGAGTAGATCAGCCAGTCTATTGCCAATACGATATTTCCTGTAAGGCTTCGATAGCTTTTCTGACGTTGTCGTTTGAGATTTTTGTAAACTCCGTTTTCTGTTCGGTATTTGTAATAGGATTTTCATTTTAACCGGCTTTCAAAGGGTGTTGCAAATAGATAATAACCAGATTGAGCAATAAAAACGGAATTTCTATAGCCGCACCATTCACATCTTTATTCAATAATTGCAAACAAATAATCAACAGTATTCCTGCTGCCATAAGGAAATTTCCCAAAACGAAAGTTTTAGGAAACAATATCAGAACAGAAGCCAGCAAAGTTACCGCCCCATCGATGACGACCGTATTCTTACTGAAGTTCCATTTACCAAACATTTCCAACATCTCAGGTTTTGCGGTGAGCATATTCCAACCATGTTTCACCCCCATAAATACGGCAAAGAGTATTAAAATTGAGTTGAGTATTTTTACTATCATCGTTTAGGCTTTAAAAGAAAAGGCAAACAACAAAATTATTTGCCTTTCAAAAATATATAATAACTTTTCAATTATCTTGTCGTGTAACCGCCATTTGCAAAAATGGTCTGCCCTGTAATCCACCAGCCATCAGTTACCAAAAATTCTACAAGAGAAGCAATATCTTTGATGTCGGTCAAACCACCCAAATCAGATGCTTGTTTGTGGTAAGCCACGGCATCATCACTTTCCTGTCCGTAGAAGAAAGGCGTATCCATCGGACCCGGCGCAACCGCACTCACGGAAATACCGCGTGAACCAAACTCTTTGGAAGCCGCTCTGGTAAAATGTTCTACCGGAGCCTTGGCACCGGCATAAGTTGAATAATATCCTGTAAATGCAGCAAGCAAAGAAGTAACGATAGTATTGATTTTACCGTTATCATTCAATTTTTTACCCGCTTCCTGAATAAAGAAATAAGCTACTTTAGAGTTGATGTCGCTCATACTGTCGTACTCTTCTTCGGTAGTATTTGCAAATGGTTTTTTTAATACTTTGCCTACGGTATTGATAGCAATGTCAATTCCGCCAAATTTTTCGATAGTCTTATCAAAAAGCCGGGTAATGTTTTTTACATCTGTCAGATCGGCCTGAAACAAAAACGCTTCTCCACCTGCGTTTGTAATTTCTGCTAACGTTTTTTCAGCATCTGCTTTTGTACCGTTGCTGTTGTAGTGGATAGCTACTTTTGCACCTTTAGCTGCAAAATCACGGCTTAACAGACCGCCTAAGTTTTTTGCACCTCCTGCAATTAAAACCACTTTTCCTTCTAAATCGTTTCTTGCCATTTTGTGGGATTTTTAAATGTTTTATAATTGATAGGGCAAAAATGGCAAGACTATATATTTATTTCGTGGTGAACTTTTCGGGATTTTATTTTTTGTTTTCTTTTCGGAATTGTCCGGGAGTTTGCCCAACAAATTTCTTGAAAAATTTAGAAAAATTTGACGGGTCGTAAGTGAGTATCCTTGCTATTTCAGAAACGGATTTATCTGTTTCTGAAAGTAATTGTTTCGCTTCATCAATAATTTTAAGATCATAAAAATGGCAAGGGTGATTTCCTGTTTCCTTTTGTACTGTATCCGTCAGATGTTTATGTGAGATGAATAGTTCGCTTGCGATCTGGTTGATTTCCATAAAGTCGCTTGTATTTCCCGAAACCACATCGGCGATGTGTTTATCTAAAAAACGAAGGTAGTACGCTGTAATCTCCTTGCTTCTTTTTAATATATCTTGTTCTGCCTTGTACATTTATTTAAACTCAAAAATATTGCGAAAATGTAGTTTTATGTCATTTTATCTGTGGTGAACTTTTCGGTTTTTCCTTCGGGGGACAAGTTTTCAGGCAAGATCGCTGATCACGTTGAGCATTTGTATTCTCGCTTTTTTACATAACGGGTTGTGATGGTTACATCTACCCGGAACAATAGATGATATAAGTGCAGTTGGGGCGGTGTTATAACTGCCTGCTGTTCGGCAGTTCAGGCAGGCGAATATTCATCGGGGTGAACGGGTATCCGTTGACATAAAACGCAATGCTGGTGGTTCGTTGTTTTCAGTCGTTTAAAAATGTCATTATATACGTCCGTATTTCCTTTCTTTGCCTGTTACTCGCACGGTCGTCCATGTCATTATGGATCGTATTGGGCAACTTTATAATGGTCATTCCATACCTTTCCTTTTCTTCATCGGTCGGCAAAACCCCTTCGTCTGCAGGTTGATCGCTTGAACGTAACGAATACACTTTAGGATCAATTGTTCTCGGCAAAGGCATTCGCCTGTTGTCCAATGTAATGATCTTACTAACTATACCTGGATATTTACCAGGAAAAAAGGCGCTCATATCCGCACCGTTTGAATGCCCGATCAGAACAATGTTTTTAAAATCCAGGCCCGGATTTGATTTTTTCAGTTCGTTTATAGTAAACAAAATATTATCTGCTCCCCGCTCCCAAAACGTCAGCCTTACAATTTGTGGAATCCCCGGAGGAATTAAGCTATCGGTAGGCAACTCATGTTGAATACTGACCACAAAATATCCTTTAGCCGCTAAATAAGCTGTCAAATAAGAATAGTGCAAATAGTCGCCCCCTCTGTTTTGTCCGTATCCGTGACTAAAGATTATTATGCGTGGACTGTCAACCCGGGGTTTGTAAAGCGCTACCGGTATTGCTCTGTTCCGGGTATGGTCAAACAAGGTGAGGGTGTCCAGCTCAAGAGTATAAGGCTGGTTACTTACTGATTCCCCGTTTGTCAGGCAGCCCGTCAAAAGCAAATATGTCAATAAGAGCAGGCAGGTATTTTTCCTCATATTAAAACTTGTGGGTCTTCGTTGTTCTATTCCCGCTCACCTTTCATTTCTGTTTCTTCTTTGTATTCTGCACTTTCCGTTAACAGGTTTTCAGAAAATCGCTTATCCGACTTTAATCCTAAATTTTTAAGCTGCACACCTTGATTTATTAAATTCCCTCGTCCGTCTTTCAGTTGCCCTAACGCTTTGTCATATTTTATTTGACTGCTTTTTATGCTGTCACCTATTTCTTCAAATGTTTTGGTAAAAAGCACAAACTTGTCGTAAAGCGCTTCCCCCTGTTTAACAATTTTTAATGCGTTCTTACTTTGATTATCACGTTTCCATAAATCCGAAAATAATTTTAAACACGCAATTAAATTTGTCGGGCTAACAAGCAAAATTCTTTTCTCATATGCTCTTGCCCAAATGCTTTGGTCAGCCTGAATAGTTAACAGATATGCCGGCTCAATTGGCATAAACATCATTGTAAAGTCCAATGTACTACCTAAATTATCATAGTGCTTGTTGCTTAACTGTTCTATGTGATTATTGGTTGCTTCTAAATGTTTAGCCAGGTAAATTTTTTGTTCTTCCGGGTTTTCAGTTGCAGAAAAGCTATCATAGGCAATTAAAGATACCTTACTGTCTATCATTATTACTCTTCGGTCGGGCAGATTAATTCTAACATCAGGCCTTAAATTATTTCCTTCTTCATCTTTTATGCTACCCTGAACAAAATACTCTCTATCTTTTGTAAGCCCTGACATTTCTAAAATTCTTTCCAAAATCATTTCTCCCCAATTCCCCCTTTTTTGTGGCTTTCCTTTTAAAGCTGTTGCTAAATTATTTGCTTCTGCACTTACTCTGTTTGTCTGGTCAATCAGTCCTTTAATTCTTTCTTCTAATGAAACCCTCTGTTTGGTATCTTCTGTATGCGTTTCTTCAACTTTTGTTTTGAATTTACCAATGTCCTCTTTCAATGGATTAAGCAGAGCCTCTAAATTTATTTTATTGGTTTCAGTGAATCTGACTGATTTTTCTTCAAGAAGTTTGTTTGCAATTTTTTCAAACTGCAGATGAGCCGTCTTTTGTAATTCCTCAATTTCAATTTTTTGTGTATCTAATTTATCAGTCAGTGATTTGTTATTTGCTGTCAGGCTACTAACCTGAGAAGTTAACGCTGTCAGTTTAGATGTTAATTCCTCAATTTGTTTTGTTTGTTTGTCATTTGTGATGTTCTGTTTGTTGAGACTGTCTGTGATAGCATTATTAATTGCATTTAATTCTGCTATTTTTTGCCTGTGCTGATTAATTTCCGTTTGCTGGTTTCGGTTTGTTTCCGTTTCTGATTTTAAGCTTGCTGTTAATTCTTCAATTTTAGCCTCACTAAATTTTAGCTGTGTCTCGGTTGAAGATTGTTTGGTGAGCATCGATGAATACGCTGTCTCTTTATTGCTAAGCTTAGCAGTTAGGTCAGTATTTATTGTTTGGAGGTTGCTTGCTTTTTCTTCAAAAGCTTTTAAGTTTGAAACTGCTTCATTATGCTTGTTCGTTAATTCATTGTATTGTGAAAGTGAAACAGATCTTGTTTTATTAAGTAAATAAAAAATAATGTAGGCAATTATGCTGCCAATCAAAAGCCCTGCTAAAATTGAGATTATGTCCATTTGAATATTGATTTTAATTTGAAGGGTGTCGCTTTACAAGGACGCACAACGGTCAACGGCTTGCCACGGGTGGGAGAATAGTATTCCGTCTGAGCGAATCTTTGCCAAATGTATAATTAAAAGCCCATTGTTTATTCGATTGCTGGGACTCCTGCCTGTGGGGAGCCGGACAGCGGACAAAATGTTGAGCATATATTTACCGCCCCGCTATATTACCGTCTCCCGGCTGTTGCGTTAGGTCTGCCAATTAAATCATTGTCACAAAGTAAACCATCAATAAAATGAAAATTAAAATGTCTGTCACCAGGGCAAACATTTCATTTATGCCTGCCGGCTTTTTAAGAATGTGTTGCAGTCCCGCAATGCCATAATAAAGTCCACTTCCAAAAGCACTTACAACTCTCCATTGTGTCATAAACAAAGAAACAATTCCAATAAGTACAAAAGCTGATAGATAGTTGTCGAGCCCAAACTCAAGGATAGTCGATTTCCAAACTAGCTGTTATGCTCCGGCATTTTTATAAGCCTTTTCTGAATTCTTCCATTTCCTTATAAAATTCCATAGCTTTCATTACAGATTTCCCTCCCGAACCTGCAATCATATTTCTAAACCATTTTTTGTCTAAGTTTTCGGGTTTATGGTTTTTATATAGCCAATAAGTCAAAAACATAAATGAACCTGTCACCGTTACCTGTAAAATGATGTATCCGGGTCCGGCTTCATGCGGGAACCATTTGTTGCTCAAATAGAATGTGGTGTAAAAAGGAATTTGCAAACACATTGTTTTAGCGTGGTTGATTATAGATAATTGCAGTTGTGATAATTGCTGTTGAATTTCCATTATGCTTCCGTCATAATTAATATTATTCGCCCAAACAAGATGTTTTATATAATCTGCAAGACCTTTCAGATTAACTAAAATGATCACTGAAATTGAAACGATAAAATAATTCAAGGCAGACGAATAGTTGGAAAAAGCATAAACCAATACGTAACTTAAAAACAAAATATAAAGAATAAAAGCAATTATACCTGCTGTTTTTAACGTTATCAATGACTTCAAAGAAGACCTGGCTTTATTGTTTGTAACTTCTTTTAAGAGCAATTCATTAATTGCTAATGTCTTTTCAATTTTGGCATTTTGTGCTTTCCAAATGTCAATCAATTCTATGTTTTCCACTTTATTTATTTTTTAAGTTGAAGAAATTTTTCTTTAAAGTTATTTTTGATACGGTTTATTTTTGTAGCCACATTCGTTTCAGATATACCAACGATTTGAGCAATTTCTTTGTGGCTCTTTTCTTCCAAATAAAGCAGCATTAGTGCTTTATCCAAATCTTTGAGTTGAGCGATCATTTGCTGTAAAATGCTCAAATCCGTTTCTGTATCTTCAGAACAATCATCGTCAGAGCAATTGATAATTCCGTCTGTCAAAGAATTCGCTATTTTTCTTCTGCTATTTTCCTTTCGGTAAAAGGATATGGCAACGTTTAATGAGATCCGGTATATCCAGGTTGAGTGCTTGAAATTGTCGTCATAATTGTCAAACGATTTCCATAACTGAATGATAATTTCCTGAAAAAGGTCTTGCCGGTCTTCCGCCTTTTTGCAATACATATTCGCAATCTTATAAATTATTCCTTTATTGGATTGAATAACAGATAGGAATATGTCAGCGTTCTCAATTTTGTCCATTCAATTAAATAATTAGCCGTTCAAATTCTATTCTTCTAATTATTCGCACAAACGGTCAAAATATCACAGATTTTTTAAAATATTTTTTGCAAGGCACCCATATGGCTCATTTGTTCTATCAGTGGGCGTCTATGACCACCGAAAAGAATTAAAGCCACTAAAAAATTCTTAAAATTGGAGCTCTTAATGTTTTCCCAAACACCCAAATATTCCAAAGCATTACAGCATTTCAACCTTCATAAATGTGAAATTCCGTTACAGTTATGAAATACCCGTCAGGGTCTCTGAATGAAAATTCCCGCCTAAGCGAGTTTGTATTTAAATGAATTTCTTCTTCTGGTGCCCACCCGATCTTTTCAAGATTATGCTTTACATCCATCCAATCAGAAGTCCTGAAATAAAGTAATAAACCATTTCCTGCTGTCAAATTTTGGTTTACCATTGTCGGGTGTCCATCCCTTTCCCAGGCGTGTAAGCAAAGTATAATTTCATTGTCTTTATTCGTGAGAACAGCAAAATGGTTTCCGCCGTGTGCGTTGTTAAATCCAAATATTTTTCGATACCATTCAGAACTTACTTCAACGTCTTTTACTGCAATCATGAGATCAAGTTTTGTCATATAATACGTGTTGTTCAGCATGTCGCTCGTTACGATGGCTGTCAATGGTTCGGGTCTGGCGTAGTGTCGGTATCTCGCGATTCCTGCCTGTCTGGTCAGGCAGGCGTCTACCCGTAACCGCTGCTAAATTTATAAATAAATGTTCATTGTTTATTCTGTTGCCCGGCATTACTTGCCTACCGGTAGACAAGGGAAGCCGAATAGCGAAATGAAGAACATTTTCCGTCCACCCGCATTTGTGCCTGCCTGTTGTACGCTGTATTATTATAAATAATTATTCTTTGTAAAACCGGAAAGAATCCAATTTGAAATTTTTTTAGCGGAACGACTCTTGCCCGGATCGCTGTGAACTTTCAATGAAGCTTTCCAAAAATCCCTTTTTTTCTGATTATTTTCATATTTGTAGTCCGGATTTTTAAAAGTGTCAAGAAATTCGTTTAATATTTTCATTTTTGTTACCCAGGTATATGTAGGTAGTAACTACATTTTTGGTATCAAACTTTTCAGTAACTCCGTAAGCAAGTCCTCCAAAAAAATCCTGGTTGCAGTAGAGCCAGCGCCAATAACTAAAATGCTATCAAATCTTATATTTGAATTGTTCCCTCACCATCTCCATGTCGACCTTTATGAGCTGTTAATTTTTTAAGCTCTTCTTTTGCCGGCGGTATATTTATTAGTTTAGAATTAACTTAATGATCGTACTATTAGTACTATTATTAAATTAAAAATAAACTCTTTTCTTAAAATAGTTTAAAATAAGTATTATATTAGTACCATAAGTATGGATACCGGAAATAAAATAAACCGTCTTCTCAGCTCCCAGCCACCGGGAATAGTCTTCCTGTCTTCCTGGATGGTGGCTAACGGTTATAGTCATGACCTGCAGCAACGTTACAAGAAAAGCCACTGGCTGAAACCCATTGGCACCGGGGCATTTATCCGCAATAATGACAAGGTGGGTTATGAGGGTGCTGTATATGCCCTGCAAGAACAGAATGGCTTCTCTATACATCCGGGAGGACGGACAGCCCTTTCTTTGTTGGGGAAAGTCCAGTACCTGGAATTATCTTCCGGCCGGGTTGTTCTATTTGGCAGCAGTGGAGAAAAGCTCCCCGCATGGTTTAAAGCTCACGACTGGGGTGTGAAACTTGCTTATTATGAAACGTCTTTTCTACCGCCGGACTTAGGACTTACGAAAGTTGAATTAAACAACTTTTCCATCAAAGTTTCGGGAGCGACCCGCGCTATCATGGAATGCCTGCATCTCGCTCCCCAAAAGCAGGAACTCATGGAATGCTTTGAGTTGATGGAAGGGCTGAATAACCTTGTGCCGAAACAAGTGCAAACCTTGCTTGAAAACTGCCGGTCGGTAAAGGTAAAACGGCTATTTCTATATATGGCTGAAAAAGTTGGCCACAGCTGGTTCAAACATCTCAACCTTAAAAGGGTGGATGTGGGGAAGGGCAAACGAAGCATTGTTAAAAATGGGGTATTTATAAATAAATACGGAATAACTGTTCCGAAAGAGCTGGAAGCGCATGAAAAGGGCATATAGACAGCAAGTAGCACTATTACTGACAGTATTACCGGAAGTTGCCAAAGAAAAGTGTCTCGCACTTCATGGCGGCACGGCAATCAATCTCTTTGTGCGGGATATGCCACGCCTGTCTGTAGATATTGACCTTACTTATGTTCCGATTGAAGATAGGAATACATCCTTGCAACATATTGCCGAAGCGCTGGGAAGAATAAAGGCAAATGTAGAAAGGGCCATCCCGGGTGTTCGTATTACCACTCGCTTGGATGCGGGTAAGCTACAGATTTCGGCAAATAAAGCAGATATAAAGCTTGAAGTCAACCTGCTGGAAAACGAAGGATTCACGCAGGAGATAAAAGAAGGCTTTCTACTTTTCCTGCTTTGCAGTGACAGACCTATCCACGAAATTATTGCTCCCCACTTCCAGGATCAGCGATCAGCGCTTTCAAATCAATTCTCCGGTATGACAGATGAGGAGTTTAGTTATGCAGCCTATGAAAGCGTAAGAGAAAATCTCGTTGCAACTATTCATCAGTATTTGACTGATAGGGATAAAGCATTTCTGCTAAGCGTTAAAAACCTAACACCCGATTGGAGCATCTATGATTTTGAGCGCTTCCCTTCAATCAGCTGGAAATTACGGCATCTTCAAAAATTGAAAGACCAGAACCCCGGCAAGCATAGAGAACAGTATGAAACTCTTAAAAAGAAATTGGGAATGTAAAATTGTGCCTTTGAAAAGCTTTAAAATTTTCTCTTCCAACAAATTGAAAAAGTAATAATAAAGTTCATTCGTTCATATAAATTATTTATTCTGTTAAATAATCATTTTACATAGCGGAGACAATAAATATTATTCTCCATTCAAAATTTCTTTCCATTTTTCGGTTTCTGCAAATTCCTTTATAATTTGATTTCTGACAATCAGCAATTTTTTCATGTAGTTTGTCAGGATAAGCTTATTAAAAATTTCTCCCAATATTCCGCAGGGTGATTTGAACTCAAAAATATCTGTCATTATTACACGGTCTCTCTTTTGCTCAAATTTATGCTCGTGTTTTATGGTTTTGAAAATACCTTCTACCTGTTCATCTGTAAAGTAGTTTGGTCTGTCAAATGATGTAATTTTTGAAGTGAGCTTTTGCCGAACGCCAAAATGAGTTGCCTGCCAGGTTACTGTTTCATTCAAATTAATAAGTCCTGATGTGCGTCCTGCAACTGCTTCTTCATTTGTCTTTGCGGTAGAGATCTTGTGTAAATCAATACTTCTTGAAAGGTCAAAACAAATGTCAATTGTTGAGTAAATCTCAGTTGTTAATTCGATTTTTGGCATTTCTTTATCTGTTTTGCTTTAGGGTAATGCTCTTTTGTCCTCGTTGTCATGGAGATAATATCAGTGCTTCCATCGTCAGCTTCATTAATTATTTCACCGGTAGGGATCACTGTATTCTTTTTCAGGCAGGCAGCGCGGGAACTCCAAACTCAGCGTTTACACCTTGTATAAGATGTGCAATGCCAGAGACTTGACGCCTGAAGAGTTTTTTAGGTTGATTAAGAGATAGCAGGATAGGTTTATGATGGTTTGAACAGCCGGCGGCTCTGCCACGATGCGGCAATAACAAATCGTGAGTTGAGCTTTGCACTTCCATTGATACGAAAGCGTTCAGCCCGCATATTGCCAGTACGATATTGGCGGCTCGTCCTTTTTTATCAGAGTTGCAAAGTCAATTTTAAGTGTCCGCCAAGTCCTGTTTGAATAATTTTCATTAAGGTTGAAAGCCTGATGTCGCTTGCATTATTTTCAATTCTTGAAATATAAGATTTATTAGTTCCGCACTTGTCAGCAAGTTCTTCTTGTGTCAAACCAAGTTTAAGCCTTGCTTCTTCAAGCAAAATACCAAGTTGGAAAGCCTCAAATTCCTGTTCCCACTGTTCTCTCTTATTTGCTCCTCGTTTGCCATATTTTTTGTCAAGGATTTCGTCAAGGGTAGTGATGCCTGCCTGTCCGGTAGGCAGGTTGTTTTCTTTTTTCGTTTTCATACTCTGCTTTTATTTTTAATGCTTTTTCGATTTCTGTTTTCGGTGTCTTTTGTGTTTTCTTCTGAAAACCGTTGCCTAATACGACCAAATTTCCTTTGTCAAAGAAGGAGAATATTCTAAAAATAATGATTATAAATATTTTACCCTATCCGTAATACAGCTCAATATCCGTGTATAAACGTTTCTACACGGCTCATTTTCTCTATCAGTAAGTGCCTGTCACCACCGAAAATAATTAAAGCCGCTAAAAAATTCCTGGATTAAAAAAGCACTTCAGGATAAGGCGTTTTGGGTAATATCAAATTATAATGACAACGCCCTGCTCTTCTTCAAACATTCACCCACATGCGTTACTTCCCTTACATCCACCAGGTGCGCGGCTTCTACCAACTTGATCAGGTAAATGCACACTGTTAGCGGGGCTGTTATAGAAGTGCTGTCACTGCAAAGCGCATCCTCCACTACCTGCTCCCAACAGTGCAGCCAGTTGTTGAGCGACCGGTAGCTGAAAAACTGTTGAAATGCCCGGTAGGGGTCACTGTATTCTTTTTCAGACAGGCAGCGCGGAAGCTCCTTCCACACATCAGCGCTAACATAATGGCTGCAATAGTACTTTTTATGGAAGAGTTCTTCTTTTTTAATAGTAACCACGCTGTGCTTTTTATGCCTCAAAGCATGAGCGGCTTTTATAAGCGAGCGGATGAGCTTGCTGTATAACAGCACATCGCCGGGCGAGTCTCCTTTGTACACACCTGCCCCGCTGGCATGGCACACGAGCTTTTTGATGAGCCTGCGAAAGTGGTGCACATGCGCTTCGGCAAAGAAGTGGGCGATTACCTGGTAAGGGTCTGTAATGCATTCGCAGAGCCAGCATTGGGTGTTGAACGGGTCTTTGTGGTGTTTGCGGGTGCTTGACATGGTTGTTGTTTTTTTTTGACGTTATCAGGGTTATACAGCTGAAGCTACGGTAGTACAAAAGCTTAATCAACGTGCCCCGGGGAATTGCGGTAATTATTCCCCGGCGGCTTTTTGCCTGCCCGACTGAAGTCCCGCCAGAACGATTCTTTCGGGCTGGCATTCAGGCGGGCGCTACTTTTTTCCGCAAAAAAGTAGCAGGTACTGCCGGAATTCATTACCACATATCTTTCTACACTTTCATCCATAGTAATACTGATGATGCGTGAATGGAAACCCTTATCCGGGCTGATTTTTACAAAAAATTTCCGGCTTTGCTATGGCAGGGATATCAGTTTTATTATATTGGGAAAAGGGATGATGCGCAGGAAGTTTTGTTGTAGCTGCATGCTTTCCTGCTGTTAAACCTTAACCTGACGATCATGCAGCCACCTTTGAAAATACGCTTTCCGCCACAGTATGCCGGTAGCATGGAAATATTCCATCAATGCCCCGTTCACTGTATCCACAAAATACCTTTTGCCACCCCGCTTTACGTTACTTCCGAATTAGGCGACTTTGTTTCGCAATCGGTAGATGGTGGAGCATACTGGATGGAGCTGTTGACCATTTCACTAAGGCAGGACGGTTTTGTAAACCTGCTGGTTGAAAGCCCCTTTGTTTGCATTGCCATTATACTGAATGGCGCTATTCCCGACCAGATCATCGGCAATGGAGTACTGAATCTGCCCGGGGGAATGTTTAATATTTTTTACCTGCCGGATGGCTTGCATGCCGTTTTACTGCCAAAAAATAATTACACGGTACTGTACATTGT
>CAZREP010000087.1:0-17426 GCA_964599035.1 uncultured Terrimonas sp.
ACTTTGCAAATAAATTCCAGGGTCCCATACGGTAACGAAAGGCAACGTTTCGCAAGCCCCTTGCACCTCTCCACGAACCGACCACCCTTCCTGAGATACCAATTTACTGCGGGCATCAGTGTATGCTTTCAGACCAACAAGCGATTTGCCCGTTGCGTCTAAAACAATTCCCGATGCTGTATTGGAATGATGTGCCTGGCCTAAAAGGAATAAACCATAATGGGCACAATTCAACCCTGAGTTTTCAAAAGAAAAATCATTGGGGAAAGCCGGGCGATGCACTAACGATTGCAGGTTCCAGTTTTGTAAAGACTGATTAAAATTATTTGCATTCTTAAAGATATCAGTCATGTTGCCTACATGGCTTACATCCCAGTTACTAAGCGTTTGGTTAAACGAGGCTGCTCCCTCAAACATACCCTCCATATTTGTTACGCTGCTCACATTCCAGTTACCGATGGACTGGTTAAACCCGGTAGCACCGTAAAAAAGGTACCCCATATTGGTAACCTTGCTTACATCCCAATTACCTATCGGCCGGTTAAAAGCAACAGCTCCGGAAAACATATTGGTCATGTTGGTAACATGGCTCACATCCCAATCGCCGATTGACTGGCTGAAGGAAACTGCATTCTCAAACATGCCTCCCATATCGGTTACGGAACTGACATTCCAGTTATGTATCGCCCTGTTAAAATCAGTAGCGCCAAAAAACATATCGTACATATTGGTCACCTTACTCACATTCCAGTTGCCGATAAGTTCATTAAAATTAGGAGCCAGGTAGAACATCCCCGACATGTTGGTTACGTTACCGGTGTTCCAGTTGTTCATATTCGCCGCGAAACTGATGCCCGATTGAAAGAAAGCCGATGACATATTGGTTACCTGCGTCAAATCGGGAATATCCGTAGCAGAAATGTTCAGATTTGAAGTGCCATAAAAAGCATTCTGAAACGATGACCAGGCGACATCTCCCCATTGTTCAACATCAATAATTTTATCTTTATCATAGGCATTCGAAAACAGGATTTGACTAAAAGGAATTCCTCCTTTAGGATACATCTTCAGCCGGTAAGTGCCCGGATGTGGAAAGGTAATGGTATTGATGTCCATGCCCGTTCCCGACCCGTTAACGGCCGGATTGCTTACCTCCTCCCAGGTATATGAATACTCACCCAAGCCCACGAAATGTATCTGGTCATTGTTGCTGGTACCCGGATTGTCGGTCTTCCAAACAGTGATAAATGGCCTTGACAATGCACCCACACAGGTGCCTTCAGCATCGTTGTTAATGGTCCATCCTAAATTATTGATGAGTTTTTCTCTTGCATCCGTTGCTTCTACTTCAGGACTATAACTAAGCCCGTCTGCATTGAGTATAATGCCGGAAGGGCTTTCACTATTCTTGGCCCAGCCGAAAAGCGTATGACTATAATTGTTACACTCCATTCCACTATTGGCAAAAGAGAATCCGTTCGGGCTACTCCCTTGCATCACCAAATTCTTTAAATTCCATTTTGCCAGCGATTGGTTAAAGTGCGTAGCATCAGTAAAAATATCGGTCATATTTTCTACTGCCGATACATCCCAAAAACTAATCGGTTGGTTAAATGCGTCTGCCTGCATAAACATCCCCGACATATTGGTAACCGTACTTACATCCCAGGTGGCGATGGGTTGGTTAAATGCTGTAGCGCGAAAGAGCATGTGGTCGGCATTCATCAGGGCAGACGTGTTCCAACTGCCAATATTTATGTTAAAGATGGCTGCCCCGGCAAACATATACGACATGTCTGTTACCCGGCCTGTATTCCAACTGCCGATTTCTTTGTTAAACGACGATGCACTCCAAAACATTCCCGACATGTTGGTAACACGGCTCACATCCCAGGCGCCAATTTCTTCATTGAAATTATAGGCTCCCCTAAACAAACCCGACATATCGGTTACTTTTCCAGTCTTCCAACGGTTCATTTGTGCTACTGTGGAGATGGCGGTTTCTCTAAAAGCATTAGCCATATTGGTTACACCGCTCAGGTTAGGAAGGTCGGTAGCAGTAATGGTAAGATATGCCGCCCCGTAATAAGCATTCTCCAGAGATGACCAGATGGTGCTTCCCCATTGTTGTATTTCTAAAAGCTTGTTTTTATCTCCTCCGTTATCTATGGCTATCCGGTTAAATGTTGAACCATTGTTGGGTATAACGGCTAATGAATAGATACCTTCTGCCGGAAATGTTATAACAGTAGCGTCTTCTCCTTTTCCTCTTCCATTTCTGCGCGGGTCGTTTATATCCACATAGTAATAATAGAACGAACCGAATGCAGGAAGCATTATCTGGTCAGGGTTTGTTGAGCCCTCGTTACCAGTCTTCCATACCGTAACATAACTTTCGGGTATGATGCCTGTGCAAGTACCAATGGCATCGCCCGTAATATTCCATCCTTTAGAATTCATCAGATAGTCGTGCAATGCTATTACCGGAGCATCTGTACTGTATTGCAAATCTGTAGCATCCAATATGATGTTAGAGGGAGTAGATGATTTAGTTGCCCACTCATAAAGTGTGCGGCTGTAGTTCTCACAGCTCATGCCGCTGTATGCAAATGAAATATCGTTGGCTCCTAATCTGCCTGCAGTACCCAAACTACTGAGTTCCCATGTTCCTAACGACTGATTAAATGCCGTTGCTCCCTTAAACACATCATCCATGTGCCGCACACTTCCTACATTCCATTTACTGATGTTTTGGTTGAATGAAGTTGCAAATGCAAACATGCCGGATATGGTTTGAACCTTTGAAACATCCCACTCTTCGATACGCTGATTGAAGTTTTCGGCATAGGAGAACATGTTGTTCATGGATACGACATTACCAACCTGCCAGCGTGAAATATCTTGATTAAAAGCAGTAGCTCCATAAAACATGACTGCCATATTCGTAGAACTAGATACATCCCAGAAACCAATGGGCTGGTTAAATGCCGCAGCACCATTAAACATAGAAGCCATATCCGTTACATTATTTACGCGCCAGGTACTGATGTCATCATTAAACTCTCTGGCATTCAGAAATAAGGCAGACATTCTGGTAACATGGCTCACATCCCATTGTCCAATATTCGGCACCTTACTGATGGGAGTAAATGCAAAAGCATAATTCATATTAGTAACCCGGCTTAAGTCCGGCTCGCTTCTGCTATCAGAAATTTTTAAAAGTGAACAACCATAATATGCATTTTCAAACGAACTCCAGGCCACATCAACATTGTGCACATTGAGTTGAAGACTTTCAACCCGGAAAAAATTAAGGAACGGGCTGAGCGCATTTTGTGGCTGAGCAGGCAGACCGGCAACACACCCAATAAAGTTATCGCTCACCGGGTATTGGGGATCTATCATCTCGCAAAAGAGCAGTTTGAAGAATCAAAAAAATTTCTCGATAGCTCTTTAAATCTGGCCACCGCGACCGGAATAAAAGATGAAATGCGAAAAACGTTAGAGGAGCTTTCCAACCTCCATTATGCCATGCACGATTTCAGATCTGCCAGCGCTTACTTAGGAAGATCGGATAGCATTGGTAATGCCGTGATGGATGAGACGCTACAATTGAATATCCAGGACTTAGAAAAAAAGTACGAAACCGAAAAGAAGGAAGCAACTATTCAAATACAACAAGCTGAAATTGGCAAAAGGAAACTGATGAATTATCTGCTCGGTGGCGGAACTGTAGCGCTATTCATTATCCTGTTGCTTTCACTCCGTACTTACCGGCAAAAACAAAAATTACAAAAACAACGCATCAGCGAGTTAGAAACAGAGCAGCGACTTAATGCCGCCCAGGCCGTATTGAAAGGGGAAGAACAGGAAAGGACCAGGCTTGCGAAGGACCTGCACGATGGTTTGAGTGGTATGCTTTCAGGAATAAAGTATTCATTACAGGATATGAAGGGAAACTTAATAATGACCGAAGAAAACGGAAAAGCGTTCGAAAGAAGTATGGATATGTTAGACAGCTCCATCCAGGAGATGCGGCGTGTGGCGCACAACATGATGCCCGAAGTACTGGTAAGATACGGTCTGGATGCTGCGCTCAAAGATTATATCGCCGAAATTAACAAGTCGGGGATGATAAAGGTGGTGTATCAATCCATGGGTATGGAAAACAGGGCGATTGAAAATTCCTCCGCTATCGCCATTTATCGCATTGTACAGGAGTTGCTGAACAACGTCATCAAACACGCGCAGGCAACAGAAGCTCTGGTACAGCTTTTCAATGAAAATGGTAAATTAGTGGTGAATGTGGAAGATAACGGCAAGGGCTTTGATACAAAGCTGAGCCAGGAGAAAGGGGGGATGGGCTGGAGAAATATCCGTTCCAGGGTGGGGTTGCTGAGCGGGAAAATTGATTTGCAATCTTCACCGGAACACGGCACCGCCGTCAATTTGGAATTTAATATTGGATAGATGATAAAAGTATTTATCACGGATGACCACTATATGGTAGTGGAGGGTATCCGTTCCCTGCTTGCCAATGAAGGAGATATTGAGCTGATAGGCTCCGCCTCGAACGTGGAATCGTGTAAAACATTCTTAAAAAACCAACAGCCGGATGTGTTGCTTTTGGATATCAATCTGCCGGATGGCAATGGCGTTGATTTGTGTAAGGAGCTAAAACAGAAATATCCTGAAATGGCGATTTTGGGAGTGAGCACTTTTAACCAGGCCAGCTATATCAAAGAAATGATGAATAACGGCGCTTCGGGATATGTACTAAAGAATGCTACCCAAAAAGAACTGACAGAGGCCATTCATCTGGCTTCTATCGGCAAGATCTATATGC
Organism: uncultured Terrimonas sp.; assembly: GCA_964599035.1. Lineage (GTDB taxonomy): Bacteria > Bacteroidota > Bacteroidia > Chitinophagales > Chitinophagaceae > Agriterribacter. Next base: position 4,847 of record CAZREP010000087.1, read on the forward strand.
CATTTGATGTAGCAAAAATGTTGCACGCTGCAGAACACAAGACCACTGAAAATATTGTTTTGGGAAGAAGGGAGAAAGAAGTACTGGAATTGATTAAGGACGGCTATACCAATGGAGAGATCGCCACACAATTAAATCTTAGCATTTATACCGTAGATACCTACCGCAAGAGCTTATTATCAAAGTTAGACGCAAGAAATACAGCCGAATTAATCAAAAAGGCTTTCCATCACAGATTAATCACGATGGATTAATATTTAAAATGTGTTTTGAGGCAACAGCATCGCGTGTTGGAACCATCTGCTATAAACCGCTGCCGGTTGAAGCCTTATTGTAAAAATCCGGCCAGGTCTTTCATCATTTCCTTTGAACCTATAAACAAAGGGCTACGCTGGCGAATAAAGCGCAGCCTGATCCTTATCAACAACAAAAGATTCGCTTTGCTGAAGCGTTTGCATGTCGGCATAGAGCTTTTATAGCATCGCCTTATTGCGCTTTACCTTTCTGAAGTAGGAGATAATTAAATTAAACGCAGTTTTCTTTACATACACCTGGAATGACAGGCTGGGATCAATTTGTGCCCGTCATTCCCATATTGTTGAAAATACATCCTGTACAATATCCTCCGCTATTTCCGATGATTTTGTGAGCTTGTATGAAAATGCAAGCACCCGGCTCCTGTAGTTCCCATAGACACTGGCGAAAGCTTCTGCACTATCCAGCTTTAACTGGATAATCAATTCCATCTCATTATACTCGCCCTTCATGGATACATGAGATATTCAAATATTAAATTTGTAATACGTGCAAAATAGAAAAATTTTCCTATAATATTTTTACATACCGGGCTGTCGCCCACGTAAGATTCACTTCTTCAAATCCAGCTGCTGTGCATTTGCCTGTGCTTTCAATGCCAATTCGGTGGCAAGGAAGCAATGCTCCTGCCCTATAGCTGTTTCCGTGCGGTTAATCACATCACTTACAAATAATTTACCGAAGGGAAGCGGGTCTTTACCGCAGTCAATATAGCGGGTTTCTTTCTGGTTCACCAGGAAAAGATGATTGCCGCCTTCGCGACCGGCAATATCAATGTTCTTACGAATTTCAATATATCCATCCGTCCCAAGAATGGTAAGCCTTCCGTCGCCCCAAGAGTTTAATCCGTCTGGCGTAAACCAATCCACACGGATATAACCTGTTCCCTGGTTGCCTCTTATCATCACATCACCGAAATCTTCAAATTCGGGGTATTGGGGGTAATGCACATTGCCCACCTGCGCACAAACAATATCCGCTTGAGTGGAACCTGTGAAAAATAAAAACTGGTCAAACTGGTGGGAGCCGATATCGGTAATAATGCCGCCAAAATATTTTTTATTGAAAAACCATTCCGGCCTTGACCGGGGATTCATCCGGTGGGGCCCCATGCCAATAGTTTGGATCACATTTCCTATTGTGCCGGCTTTTACCAGCTCACCTGCCCTTACTGTTGCCCTGTTCTCCAATCGCTCGCTATACATGATCGTATACATGCGTTGGGTTTCTTTTTGCACACGGCGCACCGCTTCAAGCTGCTCCATGGTGATAATGCCGGGTTTATCAACCAGGTAGTCTTTACCATGCCGCATCACTTCAATGCCCAACGGGGCACGATCTGACGGGATGCCGGAGCTGAGGATAAGCTGTATGGAACGATCTTGGAGTATTTCTTTTTGAGCACGGACCGGCTTTGCCTGCGGATATCTTTTTGCAAAAGCGGAAGCCAGATCAGGCTCTTTGGCATAAAAAGAAACCAGTTGCCCACCTCCTCTCGTTACCGCATCCACCATACCGTATATATGAGAATGATTGATATTGATCACTGAAAATTTAACCCCCGGCTCATTACCCAGGGCAACTGAACTTTTGGCTAATGATGAAGACAGCGCTACTCCCGCAGCAACTTTCGAACTATCTGTTATGAACCTGCGCCGGTTAAAGAGCACATTTTTCATGAACTGTTGTTTTTTATTACAAGGATCGAAAATCAAATATAGTGTTATGTTATGTATATTGTCGTGAGCCCTGGCGTAAGAGAAGAAAGGTGAAACCTGAATGGTTGTAAGGTAAATGGTGGGGAGAGACAACCCTAGGCCCTACACCTTCTACCTTCTACCTTTTACCTCATACATGATACCTGCCTCATTGTAAAAAGCCTGCCAGATCTTCCATCATTTCCTTTGATCCAATGAACAAAGGGCTGCGCTGGTGGATATGCGCAGGTTGTATCTCCAGTATCCGCCGCTTGCCGTTGGTAGCGCTCCCACCCGCTACTTCCGTTATAAAAGCCATGGGGTTACATTCATAACAAAGCCTCAGCTTACCGTCCGGTCGGCCTTCCACAGGCGGGTAAAAAAATATGCCGCCTTTTAACAGGTTGCGGTGAATATCTGCCACCATGCAACCATAATAGCGGTTGGAATAAGGACCTTTTTTATTTTCCGTAGTGGAAATACAAAAATCAACATAACGCCTGAGCTTCGGATCCACCTGGTTATAATAACGATTGTCGAAAGAATAGAACCTGCCGCGCGGTGGCATCCGCATATCGGGATGGCTGAGGTAAAATTCACCAATGGAGTTATCCAGCGTAAAGCCATTCACGCCCCGGCGAGTGGCATATACCAGTATGGTGGAGGAGCCGTAGATCACATACCCTGCCGCCACCTGCTTAATACCCGGTTGCAGGAAATCTTCGAGCACAGCAGGCTTACCCAATGCTGACACACGACGATATACACTGAATATGCTGCCAATAGAAATATTAATATCAATATTACCCGAACCGTCTATCGGGTCCATTAAAACCACGTATTTGGATTGATTGCTTTTGGCATCATCAAATAGCATCACATGCTCATTTTCCTCCGACACGATGCCCGCGCAGTTAATGCCCGACCGGAGCACCTTGATAAACACCTCGTTGGCATAGGTGTCAAGCTTTTGCACTTCTTCCCCCTGTACATTAATGCTTCCGTCAACACCCAATATATCGGCCAGTGCGGCCTTATTTACTTCGCGGTTTACCTGCTTGGCAGCCAGCCCGATGCCGCGCAGCAAACCCGACAATTCGCCCGTTGCGTTCGGGAACAGCCGGAGCTGCTGGATCGTAAATTCATCAAGCGTCATAAGGTTGTTGTATCGTGGCATAGTGCAATTATTAAGAAGCGCAATATATTAAGAGCGCAACATGCAACGTGTAAATTTACTTTTTTTCTTCTATCACAAACTCATAGGTACCCGACCCCAGCAGCAATTTCGTATAGCCGGCTTCCTCACTGCCGGCAGCAATATCTGTACGGTCACTTATCCGGCTGCCTTTATAGGCAATGGCAGCAGCCGATGCCGGTATATATACTTCCGCTTTTGTATTCACGGGGATACTCACCCTTTGCACCAACCCCTGTTCTTTCTTTTTCCATGAGGAGCTGATCGTACCGTGGATAGAATGATATGTTGCATTTACGTATTGAATGCCTGAACTGGCAATCTCCGGCCTGATCATAAAGGTCTTAAAGCCTGCCTTCACCGGCTGAATACCCGCCATATGCTGGAACATCCATTCACACACCGCACCAAAAGCATAATGATTGAAGGAATTCATGCCGGCATTATTTTCGAACCCTTTCCCCTTAATATAGCTGTTCCACCGTTCCCAGATGGTAGTAGCACCATTTACCACTTCAAACCCCAAAGAAGGATAAGCGGTGTCCTGTATCAATGTATATGCCATATCACTGTTACCGGTAGCCGAAAGCGCCGGAAGCAGGGGCTTAAAACCAAGGAAGCCTGTAGCAATCTGGTTCCCGTTGCGCTGTACCAGTTCCCGGAGGTATGCGCCGGCTTTAACGACATCTCCCGGCGACAGTATCTTTAAATATACAGCATTCGCATAGGCTGTTTGTGTATGCCCCGAAAAACCCATGCTCCCGTCTACATAGCCCCTGCCGTTTCCATATGCAGCCGGATTGGTTTTCAATTTTCCGCCAGGCTCCATGTAATGCGAGGCAAAAGCAGCCCTGATCTTATCTGAGATCATTGTATAATGGGTTGCTTCTTTTGTATTGCCTGTTGCCTCTGCCATTTCTGCCATCAGCAGTGCGCAGTAATGGTAATACATAGTGGCCAGCATATCAGGCGGTGTTTTTTTACCTACCGACAACCAGTCGCCAAAACCGCCCTTGGGACTGATATCTTCAAAGCTTCCCTCTGGGAAATAATACCTGCCACCGCTCCTCGCCTCAAGAAAGTCCATGTATTTTACCATATAAGGCCAGGACTGCTCAACGATCCGGGTATCGCCATACATTTTATAGATATTGTAAGGGCACACAATGCCCGCTTCCGCCCAACCCGGAGACCAGGTATCCGAAGCACGGATGGTTGCCACTCCGTTAGCGGAAGGAATAGGCGCATATACCGGGTAGGCACCCGAAGGCCATTGGGCATCATTCAGGTCGGTAATCCATTTGGTATGAAAAGCGGCGATATCATTATTGAACGCGGCAGAACGCATATAGATCTGCGCATCCCCTGTCCAGCCCAAACGCTCATCGCGCTGCGGACAATCGGTAGGGATATCAAAATAATTGGAACGCTGTGTCCATACCATATTTTTATACAACCGGTTGAGCATCGCATTATCCGTTTCAAAGCTTCCCGCTGCCGGTGTAGCCGAGCTCATTACAATGCCTGTGACATCTGCAGGTGCAGGCTTGCCTTTCAATCCCGCAAGTTCCACATACTGAAAGCCATGATAAGTAAAGCGCGGCATCCAGGTCTCGCCGGCAGGATCGCCTTTAAGGATATAAGTGTCGGTTGCCCTGGCCCTCCGCAGGTTTTCAGTCATCACCGTTCCGTCTATATGCAACATTTCGCCATACCTGATCACAACGGTATCCCCTCTTCTACCTTTCACATGCAATTTTACCACACCCGAAAAGTTCTGTCCCATATCCACAATATACTTTCCTGCCTTCTCCTTTATCTCCACAGGCGTAATTGCTTCAATAACTTTAACAGGGTTGCCGGGATAGAGCTGCAAGGGTAGTGATGCTTTTTCGGGGAACAACTGTACTTTTTCCCAGCCGGCATCTTTAAAGCCCGGGCGGTCCCATCCTGCCGGCTCAAGGAGAGCATTATAGGTTTCACCGTTTAATATATCTGCTTCCAGCACGGCTCCTGTCGCCGCTTTCCAGGAAGCGTCGGTAGCAATGATCTCTTTTTTCCCATTGGTATATTCAATTTCCACCTGCGCCTTCAGCAGGGGCACTTTCCCGTAAAAGCCATGGGTAAGCGGGCTGCGTACCAGCAAGGCATATCCCAAATACCCAGCATACCATCCGGTGGAAAGAATAGCGCCAAATGCATTTCTCCCGGTTCTCAGCTCGCGGGTTACGTCGTAAGCACTGTAGTACACTCGTTTGTTATAATCCGTCCAGCCGGGAGCAAAATGATCATCGCCTATCCTTTTCCCGTTAATATAAAACTCATACAAGCCCAAAGCGCTCACGTAGAGGTTTGCCTTCTTTATATTACCGCTCAGTGAAGCTTCTTTACGCAGGTAAGGGGAAGGGGGAAGATGATAATCCTTATTAACAGATAAAGCGTTCACATCATAGCCGATCCATGCTGCTTTCCAGTCGTTCTGTTGCATCAGCCCGGTATGCCAGTAAGCCGTTTCACTCCATGGACCCGGCCTGCCGTTTTTATCCCAACTGCGCACTTTCCAGCAATAAGTGCTGCCAGATCCCAACGGCTTTCCGGCATAGGTTATATGATGAGTAGCATCGGAATTGATCTTGCCGGATCTCCATATATCTGCCTTATCACTACTCAGTAAGGCAACGGAACTGGCTACCAGTATTTCCCTGGCCGTCTGCACCTGGTCATTAACCGCCGACTGGAGCTCCCAGCTCAACCGGGGTGCAGGTACATCCACAAATGCATTCGTTTTATATTCTACCCTCAGGTTTACCGGTTTCAGATCAGACTGTGCATCTGCCCTTAACAAAAACAACAGACATAAACAGCACAGGCTTATACCCGGCTGAAGTCTTTTTGAAAAAAATGTAAGCATCACTTAAGTTTAAAATACCAGATTTTATATGGGTAGTTGATGAGTCGTTTACCGCTTTACCGGATCACTTTCACGCCCTTTGGCGCGTTGACCGTTGTTGCGATCTTTCCATCCGCCTGCTTAACATGCTTTACCGTAAGTACACCATAAGGTGTTGGAAAGCTCCCTTCAGCAAATTGAAGGTCACCCAGGTGAGGTTGTATTGCTATTACTTTACAGCCTGGCGCCAGCACCTTAATGCCGAGCACATGTTCGGTTAGCCATGGCGTTGGGCCACTTGCCCAGCCATGGCTAAGACTGTGCCTGAAGCCCACATAGCAATAGGCGCCATAATCGCCGTGAATGTCTTTTTGACCGGGCTTCGGCAGCTCGTTAATACGCGAAGCGTTGGGCAGCCAGCTCAGATTGAAATCTTCCCAGAATGTAGTAGCACCCAGCTTCAGCATCGCCCCCCAGTATTCCCTTATGGCATCTATGGCGCCCTGGTAATCGCCCGCTTTTGCTTTTGCCTGCAGCATATAATAACCATAAAAAGTGGAGAAGCCGTGCGCCCCATTCACTGCAAGCACTTTCTTATTTGCTTCCTCCGCAGGGATCAGTCCCGTGAGTGTCATCAATGCGGCGGCTTGCTTGGAGTTATTGGGATCTGGAATATATTTTCTTAAATGGTTTATTGCGACTTCGCAGTTTTTCGCTGTTTCCTGTTCATTCAGTATCTTACATAATTCCGCTCCTGCGGTCAATGACCATACCATCATAGCCTGCAGCCCGGCATCCACACCTTTCTTGTTTTCGCTGGAAGGCCAGTCCAGGAACCGGGTGCCATCCAACTGCTCTTTCCCATCTTTATCAATTTTAGTAATGATATATGCCAGCAGCTTTACAAGGTAATCTTTTTGCTGCTGCAGGTATTTCAGATCGCCGTTGTGATAATACCAGTCGCGGTGAATGATGATCCACCACATGGAGTAGGTGCTGATGCCATTCATCCAGCCCGGCAGGGGGGTAATGTCGCGGGAGAGATCCAGGCTTTTGGGCACCACATCATTATAACCAAACACGGCGCTGATGGCAGATGTTTCGGGATGCATGTCGCCTACCCACACCAGGCGGTCGCGCTTGATGCCGTCCCACAGGTAATCCTGCATGTTCAGGTGCACGGTATAAGCACCCGTCATCCATATTTTATTCAAGAGGGTATCACTGCTGTGGAAAGAGCCGAGGTAGGGAATGTCGCGGAATACAAAAATGGCACGCACTTCCTTTAGCTGCAATTCCACATTTTTATCAAGCAGGTCAATGCGCACAAACCGGAAGCCGGTATTACCCACTTCGAGCTTACCCAGCCAGGGCACTTCCACCGTCATATCACGCATGGCGTGATCATTGGTGGCATTTTGCACGGGTTCAATATCGCTCATGGCCTCACTTGCCGATTCACCAAAACGTACCCTGAGCTTAACAGGCTTATTGCCCGGATACATGCCGGTCACGATCTGCAGACCGCCATGCAGCTCCCTTCCAAAATCGAGCAACAAAGCGGATTGTGTGTTATCATCACTTTTCAGCACACACATATCCCTGTTGGCAAGATCGGCCTGACCGTTGCCTGGCTTCAGCAGTCTTTGGGCATTGCGGATATAGGATGCCTGCGCATTGCCGGTTTGCCAGAGTATATTCACCGGCGAAAGATAGCGGATCACCGTTTCGGTTGATGTTGCCTGGCGTGCATGACCGAACACAGGTGGCAGTTGCGCATGTACTGCCCCGAAGGCCGAAACACAGAACAGCCACACAAATACACTTTTTCTCATTCTCATTTTTTTATTCAGGGAATGAAGATAGCAGCAGCAAAGCACAAGCTCATCCTGTACTTTCCTGAAACGGGAATGAGCTGCTAAAGCACGAATAATATGTATTTAAAGATTTGAGAAGGAGATAGCCACGAATTCCAGTGTTTTGTGTAGCAGAATGATTGATGGATACAACAGGGATATAGCTACTAACTACAAACCCACTATTTTCTTCTTTGTTTTTTTTGCGGAAAAAAGTAACACCCTGCCTACCGCAGGCAGGAAAAAGCCGCCCGAAATCTCCCGCCTGACGGACGGGACAGGGATTACATCCCGATTTCGTCCCGCTTTTTGCGGGATTGATTGAGCTGTAGTACTACTGTAGCTTCAGCAATAGAACCTTGATATATTATGCAAATGAAGTCATCAGCCGGCTCATAGTCGTTGATGATAAGTGACCTAAAGCAGCGTTTACAGTAAAACGACAAGTAACAAAGATGAAGCTATCCCAAAAGGAGATCGCTGATATTTTTTCAACAGTCTCATTATTTATCAGCACCTTCCTAAGAAGTTGTACAGAATGTCCGAATAATATTTATTAAATATTCGTGCATTAGTGGCATAGAAGAATACGGGAACCGTTAAACAGCAATTCCTCAACATCCGCTACTGCCCGCTCTATCATGAAGCAACCATAGCTTTATATTGCTTCTTTAAAAACTTTACGCCTTCAACGGCAATGCTTTCCCGGGAGGGTTCCATCTCTCTCCAGATACAGGCAGCACGGGCAATGATCTCAATAGCAGGCGTAAACGACTCGATCACTACATCGCCATCATACCCTACCTGCTTCAGCGCAGCGAAGATACCTGCCCAGTTAATATGATCATTTCCCGGGGTTCCCCTGTCGCTGCCACAGGCATGAAAATGTGCCAGCTTATTGCCTGCTTTCAAAATGGCCTTCGCCGAATCCTTTTCTTCAATATTCATGTGAAAAGTATCCAGATGAACAAGCAACGAGGGTTCATTCACTTCATTCACCATGCTAAGCGCCTGGTCGCAGGTATTAATAAAATCTGTTTCAAATCGATTCAATGGTTCAATGGCCAGCTTTACCCCCAGGCTTCCTGCATACTTTGCCAGTGTGCGCAAATGCTTTACCACGGTATCCCATTGTTGCTTATATTCTTCCCGCGGTACCAGGTCTGCCCTTCCTACTTCAGAATATAAAGGGCCGATCAAAGTAGGATATCCTAAAGCAGGAGAAAGGTCAACAACCGCCTTCAGATAATCCATTGCCCCTTTCTGTGCAGTAGCCGTGCCTCTAAGATCGCGACCGCCTCCCATTGCGGCGCAGATGGAGCCGCAAACCAGGCCGTTATCGTCTAAAGCCTTCTTTACCGTAACCGGATCAATATGCGATGCATCCTCCAGCGCAATTTCAACAGAATCAAAGCCCCATTTTTTAAACTGCGGAAATAGCGAAACGCTTTCCGTGGTAAAGGGAGAAGTAAATAAAAAAGTGTTGATGCCAAATCTCATGAATCGAATCATTAAAGGTGAATGTTATTTGTAAATATAGGAAGGATGAACGGCTTTGCAAGCAGTGCTTAGCTTATTATTATTTCGGAGAAGATGGAATAGTTTTTCCCGGAATACCTGGCCGTTTATCGGTACTATTCGTCACCGTTGCTGTTCATTGCGCAGACCAGCCGCCATCTAATGGAATGGCAGTACCGGTAATTGTTGCAGATCCCTCTGCAGCAAGGAGCAAAGCCATATCTGCCACAACCGATATGGGAACAAATGATTTTACGGCCTGTTTGTACAACATTATTTTAGCGGCCACTTCGGATTCCGGTATGCCATGCACCGTGGCCTGATCGGCTATTTGTTTTTCTACCAACGGCGTTTTTACATACCCCGGGCAAATAGCATTACAGTTTATATTAAAAGGTGCGCCTTCCAGAGCAGCAGTTTTTGTAAATCCTACCAGGGCATGCTTGGCCGCTACATAGGCGCTTTTGAATTCCGAAGCCACCAACCCGTGTGCGGAAGCTATATTGATGATACGTCCAAACCGCTGCTCCTTCATATAAGGCCACACCGCTTTGGTTAAATGATATGCCGCATGCAGGTTTACACCAATGATATCATACCATTTTTCATCGGGGAAATCCTCAATCGGAGCTACGTGCTGAATGCCGGCATTATTAATAAGAATATCAATACCACCAAACGTCGCCAGCGCCTCACCCACCATTTGTTTCAGCGCTTCGGGCTTAAGCATATTGGCAGAAGAGAACAGATAAGCCACTCCGGCCCTGGCGGCCACGCCTGCAGCAATTGTTGCTCCATCCGGCTCCAGTCCATTAAATATCAACCGGTATCCCTTTGCGGCAAATGCTTTTGCAATACCCAGTCCAATTCCGCTGGTACTACCCGTAATTAAGACAGTTCTCTTCTTCATAATATATTCTGTTTTATTACACAATTCCCGTAAGATAGTACAGACCGATGACCAGGAACACCGCTATTGTTTTGATAATGGTCATGGCAAAAATATCAATATAGGACTGCCGGTGGGTGAGCCCTGTAATTGCCAGCAAGGTGATCACTGCTCCATTATGAGGCAGGGTATCCATTCCTCCGCTTGCCATTGATGCTATCCTGTGCAAGACTTCATTGGGTATGCCATGCTGAGCGGCCTGCTCAATATAAGTATCACTCATAGTGGCTAACGCAATGCTCATGCCGCCAGACGCAGATCCGGTTACACCTGCAAGTGTAGTGGTTGTAACCGCCTCATTCAACAAGGGATCGCTGATGGCATGGGCCAGCCCCTGATTAATTTGTTTGAACCCGGGTAATGCGGCAATAATACTCCCATATCCATATTCGGAAGCGGTGTTCATGGTGGCAAGCATAGCACCGCCTATAGCATCCTGTGTTCCCTGCCGGAAATGCTGTTTAATTATTTTAAAAGAGCTAATCATCACAGCCGTTATGCCAACGATCAATGCTCCTGAAACAGCCCACACTGCGGCCAGTTTGGACACATCAAGCGATTGTATATCAGGTAGTCCGATAGCCGCAAAATCAAAACGGCTTTCATACCTGCCCAGGATCGTCAATGTAAATAATTTATTGCACACCCCTACCAGCAATAAGGGCAAAATGGCCACAGCAGCCGGAGGCAATATCCCTTCCCCCGGTCCGGCCGGAGGCATTATACCCGGGATCGATCCGGAAGAGAGCCCTGCTTCATAACCCTGTCCGTTCCCGGCTGCTCCTTTTCGCCTCCATTCAAGATAGACCATTCCCAATGCAAATACAAACACAGCACCAATCAGCCCCAACCAGGGTGCAGCCCAGGTAGTGGTGTTAAAAAATGTGGTAGGAATGATATTCTGGATTTGGGGAGAGCCCGGCAACGCATCCATGGTAAAAGTAAAAGCGCCTAATGCTATGGTTGCCGGGATCAGCCGCTTTGGTATATCAGCCAGTCTGAACAACTCCACAGCAAAAGGGTATAACGCGAATGCCACTACGAAGAGCGACACTCCTCCATACGTGAGCACTGCCCCCACCACCACAATGGTAAGCATAGCCCGTTTTTCACCGATCAGTTGAATAATGAAATGGGCAATAGACCGGGCAAACCCTGATATTTCTATTAGCTTACCAAAAATGGCACCCAGTAAAAATACAGGGAAATACAGCTTAATAAACCCTGCCAGCTTCTCCATAAAAATACCCGAAAAAAAAACAGGAACCAGCGACGGGCTTGTAAACGCAACAGCCATCAACGCCGCAATGGGAGCAAAAAGAATAACACTAAACCCACGATAGGCAACAAACATGAGAAAGGCCAGGGACAGCAGGATGATCAGAATATCCATACAAAAAATTTGATGCGCTATAATCCGGTGTTCGGGTCTTTTTGTAAAAAATGAATGTCATTCTTTCTTCTGCAAAAAAACATGCACCCCTTTTTTATTCGACACGATAATATCGGGAAGCTTATCACCATTGATATCTTCCACTACCAGGTTCAGGCCCGAGCCTGAATCGTTATCTATCTCATGCTTTATCCAGGCAGGCGTTTTTCCGGGTTTGTATTCAAACCAGCACAGTACCGCCGGGTCGTGTGCACCGGGGTCGCCACCGTTATGCGCAAAATACCGTTTACCGGTTATAAGATCGGGATACCTGTCACCATTTACATCTGCCAGCGCCAGGCTATGGCTTTGCGAGAAGCTGGAATCAATGTGATGCTGCACAAATGTAATATTCCCGTTCGCATCTCTTTTCTGCTCGTGCCACCATATACCGTAATGATGCGCAGAGGAGCTGATAATATCTCCCAATCCGTCTTTATTCAGATCCATCACATACATTTGGGCACAGTCCTGGCTCATATCCGCAGGATGGAATGTCCAATTGGATTGTTTCGGATCGGCAGGTCCTTCCCACCATCCCTTGCTGATAAGTACATCCTTCCTGCCATCGCCATTGATATCGGCGTAACCCAATCCGTGGGTATACATATGCGTACCGGGTATATTATCACCGGCGCCTATGACCGTAAGCGACCATGCCGTATCACCTTTCTTTTGGGGAGATTGCAGCCAGATGATCTGCTTCTTTTCAGGATCATTGCACAGTA
>CAZREP010000087.1:17436-19594 GCA_964599035.1 uncultured Terrimonas sp.
GTATATCTTGCCTGCCATCGCCATCTACATCCACAAACAACGGGGCCTCATTACCTACCGATGAATGAATAACATGCACCGGCCAATGACCCGGGTTATTTTTAGGGTTCTCATGCCATACCGCCGTTTTGCCCGGCCAATCGATGCGCACCTGGTCAATCCACCCGTCCTGGTTCACATCCAGACTGAAGTTCAGGAAGGAATTACTGTACCCCACTCCCACCACATATTTTTCCGGCTTTGCTATTTCATGGACTTTCCAGTGCGGCGCCTCAAACCAGAAAGCGCCTGCGATCACATCTGTTTTGCCATCCCGGTTCACATCCCCTATGGCAACCCCTTCACTCACAAAATCTTTGGTAAGCACATGCTTGCTGAATGTTACCGCCGATGATCTTTTTTGTTTCCCCTGCGCATTACAACCTGCGATCATCACTACCGATAGTATACTACATAATACCGTTTTATACACCTGCATTATCATAATTCTTAGTTTAGACTTGTAACGAAACTATTCCACCGCGTGAAGATACACATCCGGGCGACAAAATGTAAAATAGGCGATTTTTAGCGATCGGGCATCCTGTACTTTCTTGGGAGGTGGGAGGCAGAAGATGGAAGGTTGCAGACACAGGTGGCTGATCGCCGACAGTTTCTTTCTGATTTATTGATTTCTGATTTCACACCATTGGTGTCCGGTTAAAATGTTAACCGAAACGATCAAATCCAGATCTGTACTGAACTTCATTAACGTTTACGGTATGCCCCACCTACCATTGGATATTCCACTTTTTTCTTGATAAAAAAGTGGAGCAAAAAATCAAGGCTCCGGTAAAATGGCTAAAAATTGTCTTTCCCGGCTAAGAAAAACAAGTTCCAGCTACAGACTAAACCCGGCAGTAGTGCGACTTTTGAGCTAACCGCATTATCCAACTGTAGTATATGACGTTTTTCTTTTAACGCCGTCCAAGCCAATTTTCTTAACGCCATTTTTCCGAGGCCGGCCTCTCCTTATATTTTACCGGACGACAATAATTTCAAACCATAAACTCTCAAACTATAAGCGATCAGTCGCTTTTCCCCCTGCAACGTGACCCCTCAACCATTTCCACATTTTCAAATTTTCAAATTCTCAAATTATATATTCCCCTTCTTCATTTCTTCCACCGCAAAGTTGGCTGCTCTCGCAGAGAAAGCCATATAGGTGAGAGAAGGATTTTGGGTGGAGGTTGATGTCATGCAGGCCCCATCGGTTACAAACACATTTTTGCAGGCATGCAGCTGGTGCCATTTGTTGAGCATAGACGTTCGGGGATCGTGCCCCATGCGAACGCCTCCCATTTCATGGATGTCGAGTCCCGGCGCTCCCGGACGCTTGCTGGTTTTTACATCTTTAAATCCTGCAGCCATAAACATCTCGCTCAGTTGTTCAAAATAATCATCCAGCATTTTGGCATCATTATCATCAAAATCTACAGAGATCCTCAACAGCGGGATCCCCCAGTCGTCCTTTTTTTCCGTATCCAGCCTGATATAGCTTTGCTCTTTCGGTATGGTCTCTCCCATCATGTGCGAGCCCACATGCCATGCACCCAGCTTGCGATTGATCAGATTATCTTTTAATGTTGCCCCGATCGTGTCCGTATCACTGTAAAACCCGCGACCTGCTCCAAAGCCTGCCGCATAACCACGAAGGAAATCCGTTTCCTGCCTGTAAACATTTCTAAAGCGGGGAATATAGCATCCTGCCGGGTTACGTCCATCCGTTCTGAATTTATCCAATGGGCCTTCATAGCGCCCGCTTACGGTGCCGCCGTAATGGTGAAATGCTACATACTTACCTAACACACCACTATCATTACCCAAGCCATCGGGGAAACGATTTGATTTTGAATTGAGCAGGATAAGATTGGTATTGACGGCAGAGGCATTTACAAAAATGATCCTGGCAAAATATTCTATTTCTTCCTTTGTATTGGTATCGATTACTTTTACACCGGTTGCCCTTCTCTTTTTTTCGTCGTATATGATAGAATGTACTACAGCAAAAGGACGCAATGTAAGATTACCTGTTTTTTGCGCCCAGGGGATCGTAGACGCATTGCTGCTGAAATAACCGCCAAACGGGCATCCGCGCTGGCACAGGGTTCTGTTCTGG
>CAZREP010000088.1:0-7007 GCA_964599035.1 uncultured Terrimonas sp.
TTTCACTATGGCCCTGAGTCAGAGTTTACAGCAGAAACTGTTACAAAAGCTTTCACCCCAGCAAATTCAGCTTATGAAATTGCTGCAGGTGCCTACGGCCAACCTGGAGGAAAGAATTAAAGAGGAGATAGAAGAAAATCCTGCATTGGAAGCTGCTGAAGACGACCTTGATCATACCGAGGGAGAAATTACCGATGATTTTGAGAGCGACCCGGATGATTTTGAGAGTGAAGGCAGTGAGGATGAATATGATAATATCGATATAAGTGAATATGTGAGCGAAGATGATGATATAGCCGATTATAAGCTGAAAGATGAGAATTACCCCGAAATTGACGAAAAACAAACACTTCCATTTAAGATTGAAAGCACTTTTCACGAATTTTTACTGGAACAGCTGAGCATGCTGAAGTTAGACGAAAAGCAACGAAAGATAGCAGAACAGATCGTGGGAAGCATAGATGATGATGGGTATCTGAGAAGAGATCTCAGCGCTATTGCCGATGACCTGGCCTTCCGGCAAAATATTTCAGCTACCGTAGAAGAAATAGACGCCCTGGTTAAGCAGATACAAAAATTTGACCCCCCGGGCATATGCGCACGCGACCTGAGAGAATGCCTGCTTCTTCAACTGGAACGTAAAAAAGAGGAAGGCAGCGACGTAGCTGTTACGATCAGCATTCTTTCGGACTATTTTGATGAGTTCACAAAAAAGCATTACGAAAAGATACAAAGGGGCCTTGATCTGTCGGACGAAGACCTGAAGACCGCCATCAGCCAGATCATACGCCTCAATCCCAAACCCGGGGGCAATGTAGGCGGCACCAACCAGGGGGAAAGCTATATCATCCCCGATTTTTTTATCCATAACAATAATAATAAGCTTGAGCTCACACTGAACTCCAGGAACGCTCCCGACCTCCGTATCAGCGAAGGGTACAGGGATATGCTCAAGGAATATGACCGGGGAAGCAAAAAAGACAAGCGACAAAAAGAAGCCGTCATTTTCATTAAACAGAAAATTGATGCGGCAAAGTGGTTTATTGACGCTATCAAACAAAGACAAAATACGCTGCTCACCACTATGCACGCTATCATGGACTACCAGTATGAGTTTTTTCTGACAGGCGATGAAACAACGCTTAAGCCCATGATACTGAAAGATATCGCTGAGCGTACGGGATTAGACATTTCTACGGTAAGCCGTGTGGCGAACAGTAAATTTGTGCAAACCGAATTTGGCACCTACCGCCTTAAATTCTTTTTTAGTGAGTCGCTCAGTACAGACAGCGGTGAAGAAGTGTCTACCCGCGAAGTGAAGAAAATATTGAGCGATATGGTAGAAGGAGAGAGCAAAAAAAAGCCGTTAAGCGACGAACGGCTCACCGAGTTGCTGCAGCAAAAAGGATATAATATTGCCCGGAGAACGGTGGCCAAATACCGGGAGCAACTGAATATTCCCGTAGCGCGCTTAAGAAAACAATTATGAACAGTTCCTCTGTAACCGGCACTGCGCCGGTATCCCCTGCAATACAAGTGTTGTCCCGTTTTTTTTCGTGGCTTTTTCATCCTTTGCTGGTGGGGTTATACATGGTGGTATACCTTATTTTTATTAACCCGGAATATTTTATTGGAATGAATACGAAGGGAAAGGTACAAACGCTTTTTATTTATATCATCAACAGCGTTTTGTTCCCGCTGGTATCGGTGCTGCTGTGCAGGGGATTGGGCTTCGTTCAGTCTGTTTATCTCAAAACACAAAAGGAAAGGATCATCCCCTATGCCATTAGTATGGTGTTCTTTTTCTGGACCTTTTATGTTTTTAAGAATAAGCAGGATGTTCCGGCTATCATGGCCCAGATGAGCCTTGGTATTTTCTTTTCTGTTATTATTGATTTTATCGCCAATATTTTTTTTAAGATAAGCATGCACGCAACGGGGGCTGGGGGAATATTGGGTTTGTTTACAGTGCTGCTGTTCACCTCTGCCGGCTTTACCGGTATTTTCCTCGCTATTGCCATTCTTATAACGGGCATCATCTGCACATCGCGCCTGATCGTTTCTGATCACAGGATGGGGGATATTGTAGCCGGACTGATCGCAGGATTGATGAGCCAATGGATGGCTGCCTGGTTCCTGGGGTAAAAAATAGCGCCCCAAGCAAATTGAAGCGCCGTAGCTTTATATGGGTTGGATTGATGTAAGTTGTTGCTCTTTCCGAACGGATCTTATGATCCACATTATCGTAAAGCTTGGAATAAAATCAAGACCGGGTAACAGCTCCTCTGCAAAATTAAAAACGCCGCCCATCGCCCCTTTCCACCCGCCAAATAGCTTATAAAAGATCAGCCCCGACAGGGGAGCCCAGATCATATCGCCCAGCTCGCCTATAAAAGGCAGGGTATAGCTTGCATAGCCCAGCAGGTCCATTACCATACAGATCAATAAGGATGGTCGTTTTTGTGTTCTGTTCATTGTTACTTTAGAACGTAGATATAGTATTGACGATCATTTTAGAAAAAAGTTGCAAGCCCCGGAATTTTATGCTATCCGCAGGAGGTGTTCAGCATTCCTCGATTTCTTTTGCAAATGTCGTACCATTTGTGCCGGCAAAGCCGATTGTATTTTTTATGTAACCCAAAAGCAGGTTAAAATAAGAGGTTTTTACCGGAGAAAACTTTTCCGAGGTGTTCATATGCTTTTGAAGTGGCCTCCCTGCCTCTTGAAGTACGCATAATAAACCCCTGCTGGATCAAAAAAGGCTCGTATACTTCTTCCAGTGTGCCCTGCTCTTCACCAACAGCGGTGGCAATAGTGGTAATGCCCACGGGGCCTCCCTTAAATTTTTCAATGATCGTAGAAAGTATCCTGTTGTCCATTTCATCAAGTCCATAGGCATCTACATTTAACGCTTTCAGTGCATGGCGTGTTATGCCTTCATCTATGATACCATCATTGAGCACCTGCGCAAAATCTCTCACCCGCCGCAGCAATCCGTTGGCAATACGGGGCGTGCCCCTGCTTCGTCCTGCGATCTCTTGCGCAGCTTCATCGGAGATGGTTACCTGTAATATTCCGGCTGCCCTGCAGATGATCTTCTTTAATACTGCAGCGTCGTAATATTCAAGCCGCGACTTGATAGCAAACCGGGAGAGCAATGGCGCAGTGAGCAATCCGCTCCTGGTAGTGGCGCCGATCAATGTAAAGGGGTTGAGGTT
Organism: uncultured Terrimonas sp.; assembly: GCA_964599035.1. GTDB lineage: Bacteria > Bacteroidota > Bacteroidia > Chitinophagales > Chitinophagaceae > Agriterribacter. The sequence goes on from CAZREP010000088.1 coordinate 3,219, forward strand.
GATCTGTATGCTGCGGGCGTTGGGGCCCGTATCTATAAGGATATCAATACGATAATCTTCCATGGCAGAATACAGGTATTCTTCCACTACGGTGCTCAGGCGGTGTATCTCATCTATAAATAATACATCATTGGGCTGGAGATTGGTAAGCAGGCCCGCAAGATCGGCCGGCTTTTCAATTACGGGACCAGAGGTTTCCTTAATATGCACACCCAGTTCGTTGGCCACTATACGGCTCAGGGTTGTTTTGCCCAGCCCTGGCGGCCCGTGAAAAAGAATGTGGTCTAAAGCCTCGCCCCTTATCTTAGCGGCTTTAATGAAGATCCTGATGTTTTCAATTACCTTATCCTGTCCGCTAAAATCCGAAATTTCATGAGGACGTATATTGTTCTCAAATTCCTTCTCTATTGTGCTGAGCGCGGCTTTATCTGTATTTAAATTAGGATTTTGCATATTTCCGTTCGGGTTTTCAGCTACAGGTTTTACACAAGCCGCTTATCACTACTTCTGTTTGACGGGTTTTATACCCGCGGGGTAATGGGATAATGGGCACATGCACTTCTTCGAGGCAGGTAGTGGTGCCACATTTTATGCAAATAAAATGCACATGATCGTCGTGATGATGCCCCTCTTCGCAATTATCTTTACATAGTGCATATTTAACAGCATTGTCCGGGGTGGGAATGGTGTGGATGATGCCCTTTTCCATGAAAGTCTGTAGAGTGCGGTATACCGTTACCCTGTCATATTTTTCTTTTGTCCCTGCCTCTATATCATGATGCGCAAGGGCGTTGTCGCTTTGCAAAAAAAGCTCCAGTATTTCCCTCCTGCTGTCTGTTACGCTCAACTGGTTCTTCCTTAATAAATCTGCAATCCGGGGTCCCATAGCTGGTTTATTTTACATTTATACAGGCTGCTGCCATTTCTCTTTCAGCAGATCCTTTACATCGGTGATCAGCTTTTCAATCTCATCTTTTTTCAGTCCGTCGTATATGCCCCTTACCTGGCCGTTCCTGTCGATCAATGCAAAAAACTGCGTATGGATGAACTGTTCATCAATATTGGTGGCATTGTTCTTGGGATCATCCAGGATATAGCTTTCCCTTGCTGTTTTATACAGGCTGTCCTTGCTTCCTGTTAAAAACCACCACTGCTTTATATCTGCTCCTAATGAATCGGAATACGTCTTTAACCTTGCCACATTATCGGTTTGGGGATCAACAGTGTGAGAAAGGATCAGGAAATCATGCTCTCCTTTGAACTGATCGAACACCTTTTTCATGTTCCTGTTCATTTTGGGGCAAATGCCTTCACAGGTTGTAAAAAAGAACGCTGCGGCATATACTTTACCGGCCACATCTTTTTCAGATACCTGCTGCCCATCCTGCCTTTCAAACGAAAAAGGCCGCACGATATTTAAAACCGGCAAACGGGATTTCGAAGAATCTATAGTAGCGTACAGGAAGGCATAGAAGGCGCCAAACAGTAAAACAAAAAAAATGAGGTACAGCCAGGTCTTCCGCTTCATACGATAACTTATTTGATACCCGCAAAGTTACAACCGAAACCGGTACATTCCTGCCCAAAGAACAAAAGAGCCTTGCTGCTTAAATTTTGTAATACCATGTGTTTAATTGCAACAAAGTTGCATAATTTTTGTATATTTGCCGCTACTTTAATTACCGCCATGTTCAGGATCAATTATGACGCACTCGGCATTACTGCCTCTTTAGCCTGCGCTATCCATTGCGCCATATTGCCTTTGCTGCTCACCAGCCTGCCGGTTTTTGGCATTAATATCATCCATAATTATATTTTTGAATATGGCATGATCGGGTTGGCCTTTGCTGTTGGCATGTATGCTTTATACCACGGGTATAAGAAGCACCATCATAAAACCTTACCGGTATTTTTCTTCAGCGCCGGGATCTCTTTTCTTCTGCTGAAAGAGCTGTTTCACGACTATCATATCCTGCTGCTGATCCCTGCCGTTATTTTAATAATTGCTGCCCATTTTATCAATTACCGCTTATGCCGCAAAGCAGACCATTGTCATGCAAGTGATTGCAACCACGGTTGAGCCGCAAAGCAATGCATCCAAAGCAGGGGTATTGATTTTTTATTTAATTTCATTCCTGACTTTTTAATAATCCTTATCATGACCACCCGCAGAACATTTATCAAACGATCCGGCCTGTTGTCTCTTGCTGCTTTTGCTTCGCCCTCCTCTTTTTTAAAAGTAAATGCAAGTACCGGGTTGCAATTGTATACCCTGCGCGGTGATATAGCCAAAGATCCTAAAGCCGTTATTGAGAAAGTAGCTGTTATAGGATATAAGGAAGTGGAGTCTTTTGGCTATGCTGCGGGGAAATATTTTGGGATGTCTCCCAAAGATTTCGCAGCGCTGTTAAAAGCCAACGGGCTTACGCATCCCAGCAGTCATTATATGCTGGCGGGGCTTTCCGATAACTGGCAAAAAGCGGTGGAAGATGCGGTAGCGGCAGGACAAAAATATATGGTGGTAGCCTACCTGCTGGATACGGAGAGAAAATCAATAGACGATTATAAAAAGATCGCTGCCCGGTTCAACGTGGCTGCGGAAGCATGTAAGCAGGCCGGGATACAGTTCGGCTACCATAACCACGATTTTGAATTTACAGATATGGGAGGGCAGCATGGATATGATGTGCTGCTGAAAGAAACGGATCCCGGGCTGGTAAAATTTGAGCTCGACCTGTATTGGGCAAGCTTTGCCGGCAAAGATCCGGTTGAAATGTTCAAACAGCATCCCGGCCGCTTCCCGCTCTGGCATGTAAAGGATATGGATAACTCGCCCAAAAAGTTCTTTACTGAAGTGGGCAATGGCGTTATAGACTTTAAAACCATATTTGCGCATGCCGGCGAATCAGGGATGAAGCATTATTTTGTAGAACAGGATATATGCCCGGGCTCTCCCTTTGAAAGCATTAAAAAGAGCTTCCGCTATATAAGCAAAAGCCTGGTAAGCTGACCGTATGCTTCCTTCTTCGCGGAATCTAATGGTGTGTTAATTATAGCATGTGGTATAGTCAGGGTGAATGGGCAATCGTGAATAGTGAATCAATTCACTCTTCTCTTATATTCACCATTCACTATTCGCTATTCACGAAATGATGCGGTATATTATGGCTAACATAACACTATTCTTAATATAAATTCAACCATATGACCGGCAGAAGAAAATTCCTGACCGACAGCTCACGTATAGCTGCAGGTGGATTGCTGTTATCGGCGCTCACTCCTGATGCGTTTGCTATTTATAAAGGCGGCTTACCGGCTTCCGACCAGATCAATATAGGAGCTATAGGCATTAATGGCATGGGCTGGTCTGACACTAAGGCTGCCCTGAAAGTGCCGGGTGTAAACCTGGTGGCCCTGTGTGATGTGGACAGGAATGTTATAGACAGGCGCTTAAAGGATCTGTCTGCACTTGATATAGACGCCCGTAAGGTGAAGACTTATGGTGATTATCGCAGGCTATTGGAAAATAAGGACATTGATGCCGTCATTATCGGCACTCCCGATCACTGGCATTGCCTGCAAATGGTAGAAGCCTGCCAGGTGGGGAAGCATGTGTATGTGGAAAAGCCGGTAGGCAATTCCATAGCAGAATGTAATGTAATGGTAGCTGCCCAGCAAAAGTATAAAAAAGTGGTTCAGGTAGGCCAGTGGCAGCGGAGCCAGCAGCATTTCAGGGATGCCATTGAATTTGTGCATTCCGGGCAGTTAGGCAATATACGAACCGCCAAG
>CAZREP010000088.1:7017-10784 GCA_964599035.1 uncultured Terrimonas sp.
TGCAGGAGTGGATTATACCGGCTGGCTGGGCCCAGCCCCTGCAAAGCCATTCAATGCAAGCCGCTTCCATTTTAATTTCCGCTGGTTCTGGGACTACGCGGGAGGACTGATGACCGATTGGGGGGTGCACCTCATAGACTATGCGCTCTTTGGCATGAAGGCCGGGGTGCCTAAAACGGTGGTGGCTTTAGGCGGCAGGTTTGCCTATCCCGAACTGGCTGAAGAAACCCCCGATACCCTTACCACTTTATATGAATTTGATCATTTTAACCTGGTATGGGACCATGCCATGGGTATTGATAACGGGCAGTACGGCCGTGATCATGGGATCGCATTTGTAGGCAACAACGCCACCCTGGTGCTCGACAGGCACGGCTGGGAAGTAATGGAAGAAAAAAATGCAAAGCAAAAAGTAAGCAAACCGCATGTAATGCCGTCGGAAAACGGGCTCGACAAGCATATGGAAAATTTTGTATCGGTAATACGCTCCGGAAAAATAGAGACATTAACAGCTCCTATACAGGTAGGTGCGCATGTGGCTATTGTAGCGCAAATGGGCAATATTGCGTTCAGGAGCAGGAAGCGCCTGGTATGGGATGAAGCTGCGGGGAAATTTACCGATGAAGCCGTAAATAAAGCATACCTGGCAAAGGTCTATCATAATGGCTATACCATCCCCAACATATAAAATAAAGAGAGGAGAGCAACGGTAACATTGCTCTCCTCTTCAAAATGCTTTCCTTCCGTTATGGAACGGGGCAGCGGTATAGCGGCTTAATAGCGGCTACCACGGCTGCTTCCGGCAAATGAGCGCCTGGCGCCGCCATTGCTGCGTTCTTCACGGGGCTTGGCCTCTGTAACAGTAATGGCTCTGCCTTCAACAACGCCCTTGTCTAACTCGGTAACCGCCTTACGGGCTTCCTCGTCATTGGGCATTTCAACAAAACCAAAACCACGGCTGCGACCGGTGAATTTATCGGTGATAACCCTGGCAGAAGATACTTCTCCGTATTCTTCAAAAAAAGCTTTTAAGTCCTCGTCTACGACGTTGAAACTTAAATTGGAAACATAAATGTTCATACTAAGTGATTAAGTTTTACAAATGTAAATCTGAGAAAACAGGGAAGTAAGGACGACTGAACTATTAGCAGAAGATGCGTAGCAGATTAAATCATTTCATTACCGGAACTGTACAAACTCAAATTTGAGGCGCGAAGGTAGCGGTTATTTTTTATGAAACAAAAATATTTTTTAAAAATTCATACCTTTAAAGAATATCAACTATTCTCTTTGCCAATTAAAACAAGGTAAGACAATAGACATAAGAAAAGGAAGTCCTATTAAACTCCCGGATGCTGTAATTGCCACTACCGCAATTACCTATTCTCTTATTTTATTGACCCGCAATATTTCTGATTTTGAACTTGTTTAAAATATTCTTTAACCACATAGATACATAGGAAAATGCATTAGTATTGAGTGAAGTGCTCAATTTTAGGATGAAAACTTAGCAAAACATAGTATTTTCATCTACGATGAAAATCTATGAGACCCTTTTTTCTTCTTGCTATGCAAAAAAACTATGTTTCTATGTGGTTTATATTAAAAAGGTTAAACAAGTTCTTTAAAAAGATTAAAGGTTTGAAGATGCTAAACCCCTGGCAATTATAGTGAAATAAGATGGCTCCATTGGTTATTTATTGTTATGATGCCTATTGCGGATGGTGTTATGGCTTTAGCCCCGTAATACAAAAGGCGGAGCGGCATTACCGGAATGTGCTTGATTTTGAGGTATTGTCGGGCGGGATGATCCTCCCGGAGCAGCCGAAGCATATCGGTGCAATAGCAGCGCATATCGGGGAATCGTACAAAACAGTGGAGGAGCATACCGGCATCCGCTTCGGAAAGGATTATTTATGGCACATCAACAACCCGCAGGAGAGCGACTGGTTTCCTCATTCCGAAAAGCCGGCCATTGCTTTATGCATAATTAAAGAGAAGCGTCCCCATCTTGCTGTCCGCTTCGCTTCCAGTCTCCAGTATGCCCTGCATTTCGAGGGCAGGGATCTTTGCGACGATGAGGCATACCGCCATCTGCTGAATGAATATCAAATACCTCCGGATATTTTTTATGAAAAGCTGCACAGCCCGGAGTATAAGGAAAGAGCGCATTATGAGTTCGCATTGTGCAAACAGCTCAAAGTAACCGGCTTTCCTGCCGTATTCCTGCAGGTTGCCGATAATAAGTTTTACACTTTGGCCAAAGGTTATACCGATTATGATACGTTATGTGCCAGGATCGAAAATGTGATGAAAGAAGCAGGAATAGCACAATAGAAGTCCGCTGCTATTCGGCGCGATCCGTTTTCAAAAAAGATGCAACGTTCCGGCTCTGAGCGCTGTCAGCTATAGCAGCGTAGCAAAAATCTCTTCAACACATGAGTATGGCTGTTATAAAAGATCTGTTATATATCCTGGGCTTTGCGCTGTGCTTTGCCGGCTGTAAGAAAGACAGGGTAGTGCCGCTTGATGCTTCAGGCCCGAAACTCATGTTCATAAAGGCGAGAACAAACGGCGGAGACATCATACAAAATGAATACCTGTATAATGAGAGCGGAAGCATTAAAACCCGTATCTACTATAAGGATTATGCCACGGGGTTGATCGGCGGCAAAACGGAATATACCTACCAGGATGGCCGGCTGGTTCAAAAGGAAGACCAGGTGGATTTCTCCAGCAGCACCTTTTCGGTGCTGTACAGCAATAGCCGTTCTGTGTTTGAATACAGTGGCGATCATATCATACAACAAAATCATTACCTGGATATAAACAACCAATACGAGCTCCGGTCTTTTACCGTTTTTGCCTACGATAATGCAGGACATCCGGTTAAACAAACGCGGTATTCGGCAGACGGGGCCTTGCTTGGATATACCCTATATAAGTATAAAGGCAATAATGTTGCTGTGAGTGAAGAGTATTCCCCAAAGCAGTCTGACCCCGAACCGGTGCTCATCTTAAAATGCAGCTATAAGCATGATAACAGGAAAAATCCTTACACAAAGGTTTATTACAGCATTGAAAATATCCCGTTCTCGGTGAACGAAAATAATATCACAGAAACGACCACGGTAAGTTATAACGACTATCCCTCTTCACCAGCCAGCTTCACTTCCTATGTGTACAATCATTCGGGTTACCCTGTGCTAATGGAGGAAAACGGTAATACCTTTATACTGGAATATCAATAGAAGCTGGCGGGTAACGCTTTACCCCAATCTGATCAACTCCTCCTGCAAGACGGGAATATGTTTATCATTCTGTTCGTGCAGGATGCCGGGATCTCCGCCAGAGATCTCAGGCACCCACCGGCGCCTGTACTTTTAATCCCTTTTGATAGTCATTATTTTCCCATAGGTTTGCTGCTCAAAAATTTCAGGTATCGCTTTCCCGGGGTAACAGTTGATTCGGAGATGGCCGCAGCCTGGTGCTATGTAAAACGCGAAACAGCAGACTTGCCTGCCGGGAGGCAGACGATAAATGCAAGCATCTCACATTTATCGTCTCACCTATCACAAAGAAATACGACAAATTATTATAGCTCAACACCAGTTGATACAATTAAATACAAGATAGCATGGAAGAGCCTGGCACACCACAGATTTCCACAGTAAAAATAATAGCGGCATTTGCAGTTATCTATATTGTATGGGGTTCTACGTATTTTTTTATTCTTACCTGAATCGTAGACGTCGTTAACGTCACAA
>CAZREP010000088.1:10794-19576 GCA_964599035.1 uncultured Terrimonas sp.
TTTTTATTCAAATGGCTATCCGTAACATGCCGGTAACCGTAATGGGCACGCTTCGTTTTCTTACCGCCGGGCTGCTAATGACAGGCTGGTGCCTGATGAAAGGAGAAAAACTATTTGTATGGAAAGATATCCTGCCGGCTTTACTGATCGGCTTTCTTTTGCTTTTTATAGGCAACGGGGCGGTGGCCTGGTCGGAGCAATTTATAGAAAGCTCGGTGGTGGCCGTATTTCTTGCATCCACGCCTATATGGTTTGTGTTGCTCGACTACCGTAAGTGGCGGGAAAATTTTACCAATGTGGCAATTATAACTGGAATGATAGCCGGGTTTACCGGTATCGTTTTTTTGTTCAAGGAAAATATGAGCGGGGCTTTATCGGGCAATGGCAACAAGTGGGAAACCGTTTCTATAGGGGTGCTGATGATTGGTTCAGTGGCATGGGTTTCCGGGTCGCTGTATTCCAAATACAAGACTACTGCATTCAGCGGCGCACTTAACTCGGGCTGGCAAATGCTGGGGGCCGGTTTGGCGTATGCTGTTACCGGCGGCATACGGGGCGACTGGAGTGCGTTTAACTGGCATGAGGTTTCCATTTCCGCCTGGCTGGCCGTTGTATACCTGGTTACCATGGGCTCTTTGCTGGGATACAGCGCTTACGTATGGCTGTTACAGGTTCGTCCGGCGGCACAGGTAAGCACACATGCTTATGTAAACCCCGTGGTAGCGGTATTACTGGGCGTATTCTTTGCTGCTGAAAAGATATCGGCATTACAAATCACAGGGTTGGGGATCATACTTGCCGGTGTGCTCCTGGTAAATCTGGCGAAGTACAGGAAGCGGCAGTAAAATCCTTACCACTCTTTCCCGGGTTGGCCGGGAGCCGGAGACTTTTTCATCTTTTTATCCTGGAGTTTTCGTTCCTGCTCTTCCAGTGCCTTAAGCAATTGCTCCACCTGTTGCTTATTAAGCTTATTGGGCTGGGGGTTGGACCGGCTCTGGTTTTCCTTTTGCTCTTTTTGCTGCTGCTCTTTCTGCTGCTGCTGCTTTTCATTTAATGCCCTTTGCAGGTTTTCGCGGGCAAGCGTATCGGTGGTGTTCATACGTAAGGTTTGCCTGTAAGCAGCAATGCTTTCTTCCAGCTTTTGCTGTTGTGTGAGCGCCACTCCTTTATTATAAAATAACTGCGATTGCAATTTCACGTTGCCGGTGAGCTTCGACGCTTCATCATAGGTGTTTGCCGCTTCATTGTACTTTTTGTCTTTGAACAGGGCATTGCCCAGGTTAAATAAAGCAATAGCATTGCCAGGGTCAGCTTTCAGCGCTTCCTTATATGCAGCCACGGCTTTATCATATTGCTGCAGGCGGTACGCTTCATTTCCTTTCCCGATCAGCCGGTTTACATCCTGCGAAAAAGCCTCCATACTTCCCAAAAGCATTATATACAGGAAGAGCATCTTCATATTATCGCATTCTCCTTTTTTCACTTATGAACAATTCGCCGGCAAGTCCTGCAAATGCCAGCGCCAGGAACCACTGGAAAAAGCTGCGGTAGTTCAGCATCCGGTTATCGCGGATTAGCTTCTGCTCCATGCCTGCCAGTTGATCCTTTATTTTATCGGTAACCGTTTCTATGTCGTTAAGCTGCTGGTAAATACCATTGGCCTCATGCGCAATGTCGGTTAAGAGCTGCTCATTGAGCTTGGACAGGATGATGTTACCGTGCATATCGCGCATGCTTTCCCCGGTGATGGCGTTCAGGATAGGAGACCCCTGTGTGGACCCTACCCCGATCGTATTGATCACAACCCCATTTCCTGACAGTTGTTTTGCCGTTTTAACAGCCCGCTCATCATGATCTTCTCCATCGGTTATCAATATAACCGCTTTATATTTTTTGTCTTTCGCACTAAACCCGCTGCCGCTTAACTTTAATGCGTCGGCAATTACCGTACCCTGGGTAGGCACCGCGTCGGGGCCGGCATTGCTTACATACAATCCTGCGGCGGTATGATCGGTGGTGAGCGGCATTTGCAGGTAAGCTCTCCCGGCGAAGATCACCAGTCCTATCCTGTCGTTTTCCAGCTTGCCCATCAGCTTGTTGATGAACTGTTTGGATCTCTCCAGGCGGCTGGGCTTAATGTCTGCGGCAAGCATGCTCCTGCTTACATCCAGGGCTATCATAACGTCTATGCCCCGGCGGTCTATTCTTTCTATCTGTGTTGCAGACTGCAGGTTGGCAGCCCCCACAATAAGACAGCTCAAAGCGGTCAATATTATCACAAACCTGGCAGCATGCCGTTTTGGAGAAAAGCCACGGATAAGCTGTTGTACCAATGCTTCATCACCAATTTTTTTCACTGTCTTTTTCTTCCACCGGAGCACAGCTCTGAACAGCAGCACCAATACCGGGATCAGCAGCAGCAATAACAGATGTTCGCTATGTTCAAAACGCACCACGGGAAAAAATATTAACGGCTGTTAAGTTAAGGATAATGTGGGTTTCAGGTTGCAGGGCTCAGGTGTAAGGCATAGGGTGGAGGCTGGAGGGCTTTGGGTGGTCTGACGCTCCTTTGTCGCGTGCCGACCACCACATTTTCACATTCTTTCTTCTCCACTTTCAAATTTTCAAATCATCAAATTTTCAAATTCATTCTCACATTTCCACATTCTCACATTATCCCTCGGTCTGACACTCCTTCCTCCTGTACCGACCGCAAAATTTTCAAATTCCCACATTTTCACATTTTCCACATTCTCTCTACATCTTCCCTTCAAAAAAGCCCTGCTGTTTAAGTATGCTGTTCAAAATATTCATGCGTATTGCAGGGATATCGGCTTGGGGATCTGCCGTTTCAAAATTCAGCACAAAAAAATACGGGTGCCGGTTTTCTTCTATCCATCCTACCACCCATCCCACAGCATGGCTTTTACTATTGTATCCCCAGCCGGTTTTATAGCTTATGCTGTAATTGCTGTTGTCTTCCTGCAGCATCATATCCCTCACTGCTTTTTGCACGCCTTTCCTGAAAGGAAGCTGATCAAAATACAGTTTCTTCACCAGTCCTAATTCCTCATCAGGTGATATCTGCAGTGAATTATCCAGCCAAAAGGAATCTATGACCGGGCCAATTTTCATATTGCCATACTGCAGGGTGTCTATCCATTTTTGCATGGTATCCTTCCCGATACGCCTGGCCATTTCCTGGAAATGGGGAACCGCGGAATACCTGAAGGCCCGGGCCAGGCTCAGGTCCTGGTTCCATTCGCTTACACTCCGTTGTATGCCATCCCATTTTATGATCGTACTGTCGGTGGTCATTACTCCGGTTTCTAACGCCACCAGGGCATTCACTATTTTAAACGTGGAAGCCGGCAGCATCCGGGTAGTGTCCCTTTTAAGGTTATATATCACAAATTTTCCCCTGCCGTTGTCAAGGAGGGCAAAGCTGCCTTCCACATTATTGGCATCAAAATATTTTTTGAAAGAATCGTCCTGCGTTACATTATTCATCGAGCAGGAAAACAGGAACAGGCTCATCGTTCCTAAAACGGCCAGTGATAGCTCCTTTATTTTCATTACAGTAGTTGGGCTTTTAAATGATATAATAATTTGATGATGACATAAGCAAAAGTGCCCCCTATTTCAGCACGCCCAGTGTTTTACCGGTTTTAATAAAAGCGGCAATTGCCTTATCGAGATGGTGCAGCTCATGCGCTGCGCTCAGCTGCACGCGGATACGTGCTTTGTCTTTAGGCACTACGGGAAAGAAGAATCCTGTTACATATATTCCTTCATCCAGCAAGAGGGATGCCATGCGTTGCGCAAGCACGGCATCATAGAGCATAATAGGAACAATAGGATGATCTCCCGGCCTGATATCAAATCCTGCCGCTGTCATTTTGTTACGGAAATATTGGGTATTCCGGTCTAATTTATCACGCAGAGCAGTAGTTTCACTAAGCATATCCAGCACGGCAATAGATGCACCTGTAATGGCCGGCGCCAGGGTATTGGAAAAAAGATAGGGGCGCGAACGCTGCCGCAACATCTCAATAACAGCCTTGCTGCCGCTGGTAAAACCGCCCGATGCGCCGCCCAGCGCTTTACCCAGTGTGCCGGTGATCATATCTATTTTACCCATTACGCCCCGGTATTCGTGGGTGCCCCGACCGGTTTTACCTATGAAGCCGGTGGAGTGGCTTTCATCTGTCATTACTGCCGCATCATATTGCTTTGCCAAAGCGCATATCACATCCAGTTGGGCGATCGTGCCATCCATGCTGAATGACCCGTCGGTTACAATAATGCGGTTGCGGGCCGCCTGGGCCGCTTTCAGCTTCTCTTCCAGGTCGTTCATATTATTATGCTCGTACCGGAAACGCTGTGCTTTGCAAAGCCTTATGCCATCTATGATGGAAGCATGGTTGAGGGCATCGGAAATAATGGCGTCCTGGTCATTGAACAAAGGCTCAAATACCCCGCCATTAGCATCAAAAGCGGCAGCATACAATATGGTGTCTTCTGTTCCCAGGAAGGCAGAAAGCTTCTGTTCGAGCTCTTTATGAATATCCTGTGTGCCGCAGATGAACCGGACACTGCTTAGTCCGTAACCTCTTTGATCGATGTACTTTTTCGCGGCCTCCATTACTTTGGGATGAGAGGATAAGCCCAGGTAATTGTTGGCGCAAAAATTAATGACCTTTTTGCTACCCTTTTCACCCGGAACCGCTACCTCAATATCGGCTCCCTGGGGACTTTCTATTATGCGTTCTGTTTTGTAAAGACCACTCTCCCGTATATCTTCCAGTTCTGCCTGTAACCGCATCGTCAGTTTCTCATTCATATGTAGCTTTTTAAGCTGCAAACCTACGTGCTTTTTAAAGATTAATGAGGATGTAACATTTTATACCCGGTATCCGTTTTATCAGGGTTTTAACAGTAATTAACATCTGCTGTTTTGGATTTAACCGGTTTAAAATTATTTTCGTAAAGTTTTTACAGATGAAAAAGAATGTAAATAAGATCATTTTTGCGGGCGCTTTAATAGCAGGCATTACTTTACTATCAGGTTATGCCGCTTACACCTGCAAAAAGGCGGTAAGTAATATGGCATGCTCGAAAAAAGGAGAAGTGAGAGAGGAAAAAATACTTCAGTCAGATCTTCCTTTTCTGGAATCTTTAACAAGACATTTCTTAACTTTGTATCACTAAATAGATAAAGGGTATAGAGAAAATCTACACAAGATGCCCGGCATTTTCTAATGTCGGGTCTTTTTTTTAGCTGCGAGATCAGGAGTTTGGGAGTTTATGGATTATTGTTGTATTACAATTCAATGAATTTGAGATTTTGATTTGAAATTTGAGATTACTTACTTTGATCAATTGAATTGATGAGCGATGACATTTATCCAACTGGAATATATCGTTGCCCTGGACAGTCTCCGGCATTTTACCCTGGCGGCAGATCATTGTCATGTTACGCAACCCACGCTCAGCATGCAGATCCAAAAGCTGGAAGAAGAGCTGGGCATCACTATTTTTGACCGCAGCAAGCAACCTGTAATACCCACGGCTATGGGTGTTGAAATTATAGCGCAGGCAAGGGATATTCTTGCACAGAGAGATGCACTCCGGGAGCTTATCGAGTACAAGAAAGGCACGCTTACCGGTGAGCTCCGTATCGGCATCATTCCCACGCTGGCCCCTTATCTGTTGCCTTTGTTCATTCAGCAGTTTGCCCAACAGCATGCCAAAGTGAAGCTGGTAATCAGTGAAATGACCACAGACAGCATTACACATTCGCTAAAAGAAGGTGTCATAGACGCAGGTATTTTGGTAACACCGCTGCAGCAAAAGGGAATAAAGGAATACGTATTGTTTTATGAAGAAATGCTCGTATACGTGTCGAAAAAGAATGCGCTCTATCAAAAGCATTATGTGTTGGCCCAGGATATTGACCCCGATAAGTTATGGCTCCTGGAAGAAGGACACTGCTTCCGGTCGCAGATAGAGAACCTTTGCGAATTAAGAAAGCAAAGCCGGGCGGGCAGTCATTTTGATTATGAAACAGGAAGCATAGAAACCCTCCGCCGTATGGTAGATCTGAACGATGGCATTACTATTATGCCTGAGCTGGCTACGGTAGGTATGCCGGCAAAGCAGCTGCAGTTCATCCGCAGGTTTAAAAGCCCTGTGCCGGTACGGGAGGTGAGCCTGGTGGTGCAGCGCGACTTTGTAAAAAAGCGCCTCGTAGACGCCCTCCGTGAATCCGTTATTCGCTCCGTTCCGGAAAAGATCAGGAAAAACAAGGGCTCCAATATTATAGCGATTTAATTTCCCTTACACTATTGTGTGCTGCGCAACAAACTATCTAATGCGTTGCGGAGGGCAGGGTAGTCGTTGAGGTTATTATGTCCCGCATTTTCAATGGTAATGAAGCTGTCTTTCGGGTGCATGGCTGTAGTTAAACGGTGCGCATTGCGGTATGGGATCACTTTGTCGGACGTACCGTGGAAAACGGTAACCGGTGCATTCACCAGGCTCAGGTATTTATATACCGGCAACTTGTAGCGGAGCAATGTGCCTACAGGATAAACGGGCAGATAGTGCTGTACCAGGGAGGTCATACTGTAATACGGGGTTTCCAGTATAAGCCGCTTGCAGGTTCTTTTTGCGCCCAGCCAGGAGGCCACTCCTGTTCCGAGCGATTTGCCGTATATAATAATATCCTTTGCAGCAAATTTTGACAACGCCATAATATAGAGCTGCTCCGCATCGTCGTAAAGCTTTTGTTCGGTAAGGCTGCCGGTACTTTTTCCAAAGCCGGGATAATCTATCATCCACACTTCATACCCGCTTTTGGTAAACCCGGCTGCATAAGGGGCATACCAGCCGATATTTTTACGGTTGCCATGGAAATACAGCACCAGGCCTGCGGGCAGGCTGTCTTTGGTAAGAAACTGTACAATGTTCATATTACTCGTTTCATCCACCGCCACATTCATTTCCCTGAAAGCGGCAGAAAACCCGTAAGACTTATTGCGTTCCAATGCTTCGGGACGAAACAAGATACGGTCCTGCAGCATATACAGCGCAATACCACCGAGCAGGTATATCACCAGCAGCATGTTCAGCCAGCGTAGCCATTTTTTTCTTTTATGCGGTTGCAGTATGTTCACTGTGCTAATATTTCAGGATATCCCTAATGAAATTGTGGTATTCGGGGAACGAAGGTAAATTATTATGTCCACCGCCCGGAATACGTATCAATGTGATCTTATGGGGGTTGAGCTGCTGCAGCTTTTCGCTGTGGCGGATAGGGATCAGCCAGTCCTTTGTACCATGGATGATATAGGTATGGCAGTTCACCCGTTTGATCCATTTGTTGGTACGCAGGCGGTAGCGCAATATATACTTAACCGGGAGGATAGGGAGAAATCTGGCCACTACCCGTTGAAAATTGTAGAAAGGAGCATCCAGTATCAGGTAGCGGGGCCTGTTATCGGAAGCGATCCTTGCGGCAAAGCCACTCCCCAGGCTGCGCCCATATAGAAGAATATGATTCTCGGGGAAGCGTTCTGCAAGCCGGGCATACACAAACTGCATATCGCCAAGCATTTTGGCTTCACTGCGCCTGCCGGTGCTTTTACCAAACCCGCGGTAGTCCACCAATACCACATCATACTGGTACCTGTAAAAATCTTTGGCATATTTCGCCCATCCTTTTATACTTCTGCTGTTGCCATGAAAATAGAGAATAAGCCCAAAAGGGTCCTTCACGTAAAAATGAAGTCCGTTAATGCGTACCCCGGGCTCTATATCAAAAAATAATTCTTCAAAGGGGGTATCATACTGAAATTTAAAATCAGCAGACAACCTCTCCGGCTTAAAAATAAAACGGTCTTGTGCAAAATAGAGCAAAATGCTCAATGCGATGATCCCCCCAATGATATATAAAAGTATAGCAGGCATTTTATGGCATGAAATTACGGAAAGGTATGACGATTTCACCTTCCAGGCGCAAGCGTCCCGCTTGTGCCCGCTTATACTATATAGCCTATTTCGATCAAACCTTTCTTGCCACAAAAATCCCTCGCACTGCTGTAAAGATAATCCTCTGCTTTCTCTACAAAGCCCGCTTCTACAGGATTCATATGAATATATTCGAGCTTTTGATAAAACATTTCGCTATTCAATATTTCCAATGGTTAATTATGCTGTTGCCACAACTGCCAGTCATTATTATTACCATTCTTAATTCCCGCACGCCCCATCATCCACAGCATCCATTCCCTACGACTTTCGCCAGGATGTTGTGTTATAGCCTTCCTTAAGATTATCATTATCGCCAAACTTATATTTACGGCTCATGATTAAATGTAAAAACTATTGACCAGCTTCTCAAATTAATTACAGGTATTAACAGTTAATGGCACAAGCGGGACGCTTGCGCCTGCTGAGGGCTTGCTAACACCAACAACTGTGAAAAAGGCGAAGCAAGCCCTTCGGCCGAAGGGCTTAAAAAAATGGCTAATGCCCTGGATGTATCTACCGATTTTTTAATGAACGGCACTACTGCAGATTTGGCAGCAGAGAGCATTACAGATAAAACACTGATTAATCAGTTCAACAGGATCACTGAACTGTCTGAAGAAAATAAAATTGTCGTCTCTAAACTCATTGACGCTTTCCTGTTCCAACAGGAGATGAAGCAAAAACTGGCGCAATAAAAAGGGGCTGTCTCAAAAGGGCAGCCTCTTTTTTTATAGGGAAAACAAAATGA
>CAZREP010000089.1:0-16170 GCA_964599035.1 uncultured Terrimonas sp.
TCGTCTTGCCGATGGAATGAAGCGTGCCTGGGAGGCCACACGCAGGCAGCCCATAACTGCTGCAGATGTTGAGTGGGCAGTGGAGCCGGTATCTTTACCCCCTGCAAAATATTTGTACAGGATACGGGAAGATTTATCCAAAAGTATTGAACCGCTACTTAAAAATAGTGGCAATGCGAGGAAGATGGCCTGGCTGAAAAGGTGTGAGGCAGGAAAACAGATCGACGTCTTCTGCCTGAAAATAAAAAATGCAAGGATACTTTATATGCCCGGCGAGCTGTTTGTAGAATACCAGCTTGCCGCTAAAGCGGAACGCCCGGATCTGTTCGTTGCCATGTCGGCTTATGGCGATCTGGGGCCGGGATATATTGGAACAGCCGAAGCGTATGAGAAAGGAGGATATGAAGTAAGCGAACGTGCTTCAAATGTAGCGCCGGAAGTGGAAGGTGTTCTTATGAAGGCAATTAAAACCCTTTTGCATAAATGAAAGGAAATTATTCCCGTCGTGATTTTATGACCGATGCTGGTATGCTCTTAGCCGGCACTTCGTTAAACCTGAATGGGCTTGCCGCAATGACTGAGTCTAAGAAAGAGCCCATTATTGATATCCATCAGCACATTTATTATAATGCGCGGACCGACGAGCAAATGATCGCCCATCAAAGAGCAATGGGTATTACTACTACTATTCTCTTACCATCCGGCCGGCCGGTAAGTGCATTATCTGCATATAAAGGACTGCCGGATGGTTTTCAGAGTAAATTTGGGCGTGTTGGTGGGAATGCTGAAAGTTATTTATTTGCAAAGCAACATAAGAAGGAGTTTAGATTTGGAGTTAGCGCTGTTCCCGATTTGCCTGGTGCGATACAGGAAATTGAGAAATACTTAAAGTTAGGTGCGGTAATTATTGGAGAATTAAAATTTTCGGTAGACTGTGATTCGCCGGAAATGCAAAAGATTTATCAACTGGCACAGGCGTATGATGTTCCGGTTTTGATGCATTGGCAGCATAAAACGTATAATTACGGCTTTGAGCGGTTCTACAAAATGCTGGAGAAATACCCGAAAGTAAATTTTATAGGTCATGCTCAAACCTGGTGGGCCAATATTGATAAAAACCATACCGATCAGTCCCTGTTATATCCGGGTGGGCCGGTTACCCCGGGAGGAATTACAGATCGCTATCTTAGCGATTACGCAAATATGTATGGAGACCTTTCTGCCGGCTCAGGGCTGAATGCGCTTACCCGCGATGAGGATCACGCCAGATCGTTCCTGGAGAGGCACCAGGACAAGTTAGTATATGGCAGTGATTGCGATGATAAAAGTGGGTTGGCTTCTTCCTTGGAATGCTCGGGAGCGCTTGATATTGCGGAAATCCGTAAATGGGTTCCTGGCAAAAAGATTCAAAGAAAATTATTATATGGAAATGCCAAAAATTTGTTTCGCTTTTAAAATGCCGCAGATACGCAGATTAAACCGGCTGCAGGATTTCCAACCTTCCAAAGCCTGGTTCCGAACCTTTGGAACTCTTTTCCGCTGTAGCTTTATGTTAACCTTATGACCTTAATAAAAGAAAACTACTTATAGGTTCGACCTTATTACATTATTTCTCATCATTGGAGTAATAAGGTGAATTGTATGAGCACTAAGAACTGATATAACATGCACAGCAAAAAGAACAATGGATCAAATAACCGGTCAATTAAAAAAAGGAAGCAAAATATTTTGTGTGTTGCCTCCTTCCTTTTGCTGTTTACTTTCTCTATCTCAGCGTTAGGCGTTCCTGCTCCTCATGATCCGGCAGCGGATCAACTTTTTGTAGGTGTTGCTAAATGCAATATTACGCCGAATGCCAGGGTAAAAAATTGGGTAACAGGCAAGCCCTATGGACTTATAGAAGATTCCATTTATGTGAGAACCCTTGTTTTAAATGATGGGAGCAACAAGATCGTTATTGTTGCCTGGGACCTGGTAGATGCCGGGGAATCGGCTACAGACGAAGTCAGGAAAGGCATATCCGCTGCGTTGAATATCCCGGCAGAAAATATTGTTGTAAATGCCTCACATAATCACTCTGCTCCCTGGGCGCCGGTATATAAAGCGGGCTACCGTGGAAAAGAGCGTGATACCTGGTGGGCGGTAAGGTATATGCCGGCTCAAAATAATGAGCCTTATTTTAAGGAATGGATGAGCCTGCTGGTTAGTCAAACGGTAAAAGCTGCGCGGCAGGCGAATGCATCCATGCAACCCGCCACATTATGGATCGGCCGGATAAACGCGTCTAAATACATGTACAACAGGCGGCCGCGTGCTCCCAAATGGGGAATTGAGGAGCCGGGTATACCCAAAGGATATAATGCTTCGCACAAAGACTATAACCCTGATGTGCTTGTAGGAGGAGCTATTTTTGGGCCAATGGACCGCACAATGACATTGGTTTCTTTTCGTGATCCGGAAGGAAAAACCATAGCTTCTGTTTTTCACCTGGCGATACATGCAGTATCCATATATCCCTTCTCGGAAGCGATCTCCGGTGATTGGCCTGAAGAAGCTGCCAGGCGTATTAGTGCCGCAATTGGAGGAGAGGCTGTTTTTCTTCAGGGAAATGCCGGCGATATTGTACCATGGAAGCGCGGAAGAGCTGCGGTAAGTGAAATGGGAGAAGGGTTGGGAGCGTTTGCAAGATCCGCGTATCAATTGAGCGCAAAACTTAAACCTGCAAAATTTAATGCTATACGGAGCACAGTTGGGTTGCCGCTTTCCGAAAGAGGAAAGGAACGCACAGGGCTTGATACGGTGGCCGCTGAAGTGCAGGTAGTAACGTATGGATCCCTGGCCATAGTAACATTGCCCGGCGAGCCGTTAACAGGACTGGGAAACGCCATTCGTGAACAATCTCCTTTTCCTCAAACATTAGTGCTGGGTTACTCCAATGGAAACGGAGTTCATTATGTGTGCATGCCTGATGAAAAACCCCATGGCGGATATGAAGTGGAAATAGGCACATCCGGTACAGAACAGGCGGGTAAGATACTGGAAGAATTTGCAGTCAGTCTGCTGCAAAAAGCTTTTAAAGGTCAACAATAATTATATTGCAACAATAACGAGAGTGGGCATATTTCAAATTGGCCCGGCAGGCACGCCTGCAAAACATGGGATGCACCCTGACTTTTAGCCGGCTGGCGACTTCATTTGCATAATGTATCAAGGTTCTATGGTTGAAGTTACAGTAGTACTAAAGTCCAATCAGGGTTTCTTCCCGAAATCGGACCGTAATCGATTTCGGGCGGCTTTTTGGTTACTTTTTTCCGCAAAAAAGTAACAGAAAGACAAAATAAAAAAGCAGGGGTATATATAATTGCAGTGCTGAAAGTGGGTGGTGAGACACCACCCACGGCGTACGACCCTGGTTGGTCCCTGCCTGACCGGTAGGCAGATCTCCACCAACCAGCGACAATTTTAAATAAACCCACGAAAAGAAAATCTATTATAAACAACAGCATATGAAATCTATTACAATCGTCAGATCGCTTTTTATACTATGGGCAGCCATCAGTATGTTACCCTCAACTGTGAAAGCCGGCCAATCCCCTGCCTTTAATCACAGGTCGTTAAAAGCCGCTTCCCATGTTGTTTTTTTGATCAGTAAAGACCCGCTTAATTATGAGGCCGACAGAACGGTGCCGCCATTCGCTGAGGTGCTGAGGAAAAAGTATGGATTTAAAGTAACGGTTTTACTGGGAGAGGGAAAGCATGGATCTTATCGCTATAAAGGGCTGGATGTTATTAAAGATGCCGACCTGCTCGTTGTTTTCTGCCGTCGGCTGGCGCTGCCGTTCGATCAGATGGATATGATCAAAAACTACCTGAGAGCGGGCAAACCTGTGATAGGACTTCGTACCGCCAATCATGGCTTTTCCGTTTGGGATGAAGTGGCAGATGGGTTTGAAGGCTGGTGGGGCTTTGTTCCCGATATTTTGGGTTGTGAAAACAGGGGATATGAAGCCGAGGAATTGGGAACAATTGTGAAAGTGGTGCCACAATCTGCCAACCACCCTATTTTAAAAGGCATTGATCCAACGAACTGGAAAAGTAAGGGACAGGTTTATAAAGTAAAGACCATAATGGATAGTAGTATGGTGGTCTTGCTTACAGGGCAGCCTAAAGGGATAGAGGATACAGAACCCATTGCCTGGACACGCCAGACAGCCCACAAAAGCAGGGTGTTTTATACCTCGCTTGGTTACCCGGATGATTTTGAAGTGGCTGCCTTTCGAACCTTAGTGGTTAATGCCATTCACTGGGCGCTGGGGATCAATCCCGGGTAATGGTTATGGAGACAAAACTTTTCTCGCGGCGATAGCGGCGATGACACGAGAAATATTTGTTAAGTTGCGGACCCTATGACTGGTACGCCCAGGTGGTTGATCTTAAAGCATTGTAGCGGTGCCCTGGTGCCTTCGTGGCAAAATATTACTTTTTGGTCAGCCTCTAAAAAAGTTAAAGGGTACATCCCTTGTTTGCAGGTGAACACCTGCTCGGCTAATTTGAAATGCGCCCGTAGTGTTTCTATGTGATCATTTTTATCAACTCCTGAACATGCAACTATCATCCCGCTCTTTTTTTTATGCTGTTGTATTATTCCTGCTGCCCGTTTTTGGTGATGCTCAATCTATACGTGCAGGTGTCTTTACCGTAGATGCTTCACCGGGGCCCGGTACCCCGGTAGCTTACGCAAAAACCCGTTCCGTTACGGATTCGCTGAGTGTACGGGGAATTGTTATACTTTCCGACCAGAAGCCCGTGGTTTTATGTGCGGTAGACTGGATAGGGATTGCCAATGAAGGTCTTGATGTGTGGAAGGAACAATTGGCGAAAGCGGCCGGCACAACGGCTGACCGCGTTTCGGTACATTCGCTACATCAGCATGATGCACCGCGATGCGATTTTACCGTAGAACGAATTTTAGAGCGATATGGAATGGGAGGCACCCGCTTTGAAAATGCCTTCTACCTCAAAGTACTTCAGCAAGCGGCATTGGCGGTGGAAAAAGCGGTAAAAAATGCACAGCCGGTTACACATATCGGTTTTGGAGAAGCCAAGGTTGAAAAAGTAGCATCCAACCGGAGGATATTGGGAAAGGATGGCAAAGTGGCTATCGTTCGGTTCAGCAGTGCAACAGATTCTGCCGCAATAGCTGCTCCTGAGGGGGTAATTGATCCCTGGCTGAAATGTGTCAGTTTCTGGAATAAAGAAAAACCGGTTGCGGTGCTTACCTTCTATGCTACCCATCCGCAAAGCTATTATGGCACAGGAGATGTAAGCTGCGATTTTGTAGGTATAGGGAGAAATGCGTTTGAAAAAGCCATTGGAGTGCACAGCATACACTTCAATGGCGCGGGGGGTAATATAGCGGCCGGAAAATACAATAATGGCTCTCCTGAAATGCGCCCCGTATTGGCTGAGCGGATGGAAGCCGGTATGAAAAAAGCATGGGCGGCAACGAAAAAAACGCCCGTGTCTGCAAAAGATATGGACTGGAAAAGCATCCCGGTTAGCCTTCCGCTTGCTCATGATCTGATCGTTGATGAGCTGAAGGCCAGTATGGAAGATGAAAAATTAACTCCTAATGAAAAGTATGATGTGGCTATACGGCTTGCCTGGGCGGAGCGAACAACACTTGGGAAAAAACCTTTGGTATCTTCCCTGAGGATAGGAAAAACCTGGTTGTTGAATTTGCCGGGAGAAGCCTTTGTAGAGTACCAGCTGGCAGCCAAAGCCATGAGGCCGGGTGACCAGGTATGTACGGCAGCCTATGAGGAATACGGTCCGCGATATATCGGAACAAAAGCAGCCTATACGGAGGGAGGATATGAGGTCACTCAGTCTTTTGTATCTCCCGACGTGGAAGAGGTATTGATGAACGCAATCAAGGAAGTATTAAAATAAAGAAACAGCGGATAGTGTTATGTTAACCTTAATATACCGCATCATTTTGTGATGGATTTGGGGTAAAATGCCACGAATGCACGAATATTTAGTCAGAATTCGTGAAAATATTAAGAAGACTGTGCTTTTGGAGATAAGATTTGATCTGACAGCTTCATTGCTGCAAGATTTTTGTGAGAATTATTTGAAAATGCCTGCAGTTATCGGGCATAAAATACAATAATACTAACTCGATATACGAATGCGCCTACGGCGTATTCGCGCATTCGTGGCATAAAAAAAATGCGAGCCTGTTAAACAGCAATCCCTAATTAGCTTATCACATCTCGTCCCGGCGTCTCATCCATTGTTTTAAACGGCTGTTATTGCTGATGCATTGTTTATAACGCACGAGCTCATCATTGAAGCTAATTTGAAATACGTCCGTTCTAATTGCTATATCGTAATTTTTTCAGAAATTTATTGAATGGGAAAAAAAGCCGACCACGTTACACGCCGCGAATTGCTTAAGGGTGCTGCGCAGATGGGATTGCTTGGTGCTATTCCGCCTTCTTTAGACAGACTTAAGGATGTTGGCATACCAAAGAAAGGGTTAATCAGTGAAGAAAATAAAAAAGAGGGTACTACCGACTGGCAGTTAACTTATGTCAGGTCTGATCATTACCGCTCTAAGCTTATTGAAGGGTACTGCTCCAGCACCAGCCTGCGTGCGGGTGAGTCTTTAGACATTTTTTTGAGCGCCGAAGGGCTTTCAAAAGAGAAAGGGTTTACCACAGACGTAACTATAGATATTTACAGGATGGGCTATTATGGTGGTAAAGGGGGGCGGTTCATGCAACGGCTTGGGCCGTTTCAGGTTCGTACACAACCCACGCCTCCCATTGCGGAACATCGTTTGCGTTCCTGTAACTGGGAGCGTTCTGCATCTTTCACCATACCGGCAAACTGGATCAGTGGTGTTTACGTGGGGAAACTTTCGTGTACTGCACACCGTTTTCAAAGCTATATTATTTTTGTAGTGCGCGACGATAGGAAAGCCGATTTGTTATTTCAAACCAGTGATACTACCTGGCAGGCCTATAACAAATGGCCCGATCAATACTCCCTTTATGACAGCGATACTCCTCTTCAACCACATAGCAGCAGAACATGGGTAAGTTTTGACCGCCCCTATGGAAAATATCCCCAGGTGGTAGACCAACCCTTATCGCAGGGTTCCGGTGAGTTCCTGCTGTGGGAATATCCGCTATGTTACTGGCTGGAGCAACATGGTTATGATGTAACCTATTGTGCTAACATTGATACGCATGCCGACCGGAAAGGTCTTGACCGGGTGAAATGCTTTTTATCGGTAGGGCATGATGAATACTGGACGCTGCCCATGTTTGAAAATGTCAAGAGTGCGGTCGATAACGGGCTGAGCGCAGCTTTTTTATCGGGAAATGCGATCATGTGGGTGATTGATCTGAAGCCGGGCGTGGATATTGATCCGTCGCTTATTGACCAACCATCCGGACTGGCGCTGGCAAGCGGGCAACGGGTGCCTGCCATACCAAACCTGCAGGAGCGTCCCGACCGCACCATGTACCGTATAGGACGGTTTGGCGGGGAAACAGAAACGGAAAAGGCGCTTGGCATTATGGGGCCCTTTAAGAAGAAGGAATGGCCTAATGAAAATATGCTGATCGGTGCGCGCACCATGTATCCCTTCAATGGTGCTGCCGATTGGATTGTAAGTAAGCCGGACCACTGGATCTTTGAAGGCACCGGCATAAAAAAAGGCGATAAGATCCCGGGGTTGGTAGGATGGGAGCATCATGGAGATCCTGCAGATATTCCCGGCCTGGAGGTCATTGCGGAAGGTGCAACGATCAACAGCGCGGGAGAAGAATCTTATTATACAGCTACGGTTTATCCGGGGGCAAAAGGAAACTGGGTATTTAATGCTGCCACGATCTATTGGCCTATGGCATTGTCTAACCCCCCGGGACACACACTTCCCAAATCCCATTTCGGAGGGCCTCACGGCGCCGATGAACGGGTTCAAAAAATAATGGTCAATTTCTTTAAACGTTGCGGCATTCCGGTGTAGGAAGGTGTATTTAACAATCGCTCATCTTTATTGCGAGGTTTTAATTAGATACACTTCAATTATGAAACGATGTAGTTCTATGTGTCGTTTTCTCCCTTTTGCTCGTGCAAAAGGAAGCCAAAAGCACGCCGGTAAACGATGTACGGCCGTTTACCGGTTCCGAACGATCGTTCCGAACAATCGGAAGCTTCGATCAGGCTGTATTGCTACTGTGAACGCTGCTATAGTTCACTTATCATCAACGACCATGAGTCGGCTGGCGGCTTCATTGCATAATATATTCAAGGTTTTATAGCTGAAGTGACAGCACAAAAGCTAAATCATCCCGCATTCTGCGGGACGAAAATGGGCTGTAATCCCTGCCAGCCAGGCAGGGTTTTCGGGTGGCTTTTGGTTACTTTTTCCACAAAAAGTAACAGAAAGGCAAAACAAAAAAGCAGGACTATATTATTTTGAAAGTGCAGAATGGTAACTTACAAATAAACAGTTGTGCTAACGGAATAGAGGACTGTCTAAAGAATGAAGGTTTTTCTTATTTTTAAGGTACCGACATTTTGAAATCACATTCCACATATTATCACGAGCCTGAACTGATCCGGCGTTTTGCAGCGGGAGAGCCTGCTGCATTCCGGAGCCTGTACAAACAGCTTTATCTCCCTGTACTCCGGTTTGTGCAGCAATGGGTCGGCAATATAGAAGATGCCGAGGATCTGACGTCCGACACTTTTGTGAAGTTGTGGAATAATCGTGAGCGGTTTGAAACCCTCGAATATATCAGGGCCTTCCTGCATGTTGCTGCCCGGAATGCCTGTATTAATTTTCTGAAGCAGTTAAAGGTGAAAACAGCCCGGCAGAAAGAGCTGATGGAGCAATCACTCGTTGATACAGGGCCTGATTTTGCTCTTCTGCAGATCCGGCAGGAATTAATGAAGCTGATCTATGCAGAAGTGGAGCAGATGCCTAAAAAGATGAAGGAAATCTTTTTACTCTCTTATTCGGAGGGACTGAAACCATCCGAAATTGCACTTAAGCTGAACCTGAGTGTGCAGACTGTTCAAAACCAGAAAGCCAATGCCATCCGGCTTTTAAAAATAGCGTTTGCCGATAAACCGCCCCTTTTAGCGCTATTGATCTGGCTGGGGCCGGGGTATAGCGGGCTTGCCTGATGAGCAGGTATCCCACCTGTCGTGATTTTTTTTAAATTTTTTAGTTGGATTTGTCTATTCCGTTGTAGTATATATTGAACGGCAGGTTTTTTAACCTGCTCAACAATTGTATCATGACAGAACAGCAACAAATAGCCCTGATTTTGCATAAGTACCTGCAGAGATCACTTACTGAAACAGAAACCCTGCTTCTGGAAAATTGGAAAGCACAGTCGGAGGCAAACCAGCGGTTCTTTGATGCATTGCAAGATGAGGAGCAGCTTAGCCGGTGGATTGCCGAAGATCATCCAGACCAGTTGAAAGAAACGGAAGAGCGCATTTATGCCAAAGTGTTGCACCAGATCCCGGCGTTGAGGCTCGTACCGCTATACCGGCGTTCCTGGTTTCGAGTGGCTGTAGCAGCTTCTGTTTTTTTCATGATCGGGTTAACCTATTGGTTAAGTTTCCTGATTAAACAATCGCGTGAGCCTGCTGATGAAATCGTACATGTGCAAAAGGCAAATGATATTGAAGCGCCGAAAGTCACAAAAGCAACCATCACATTAGCCGATGGCAACACTATTGCTGTTGACAGCCTCACCGCCATCACGCAAAACAACGTTCAGCTTTCAAAAATTGCTGACGGAAAGATTGTTTATGCAGGTAATGCAGATGAAGTTGTGTATAATACGCTTACTAATCCCAGGGGTAGCCAGGTAATAGATCTGACCCTGAGCGATGACACCCATGTGTGGCTCAATGCTGGTTCATCGATAACCTACCCCGTTGCATTTACAGGCAATGAAAGAAAAGTAACCATTACCGGAGAAGCATACTTTGAGGTAGCCCCCTCCACCTCCCCCGCAGGGGGAGGGAAAAGATCCTTCGTGGTGAGTAAAGGAGATGTGGAGATTAAAGTATTGGGAACTCATTTTAATGTAAATGCTTATGATGACGAAAATGATATTAAGGTAACCCTGCTGGAAGGTTCGGTAAAAGTAAGCAATAGCCATAGCGAAGGATTATTGCAGCCGGGGCAACAGGCGCAGGTGTCGTCCACTATAAAAGTGATTGACGCTGTGGATATAGAACAGGCAACAGCATGGAAGGATGGAAGGTTTTATTTTAATAATACCGACATTAAGACCATTATGCGGCAGGTATCGCGCTGGTACGATGTTGAAATTGTATATGAAGGGGAGCCGGTAGAAACACTGTTAGGAGGGATAGTTTCAAGGAAGGAAAATATTTCCCAACTCCTGAAGATACTGGAAGCAACGGGAAAAGCGCATTTTACTATTGAAGGAAAAAAGATTATTACAACCCGGTAGCTATAAAATACCGGAAGTGTTTGGACCACTTCCGGCAAGTTTTGGTTGCCGTTCATGTATATATATCAGAGACACACATTCGATCACCAAAACAGTGTAAAAGTATGAAATTTTACTTAGGCCGCGCATTCCGGCAAAGCCGGAAGCTTCGCTGCACAAAACGATTGCTTGTTATGAATCTACTAACTATCTGCTTATTGGGTGCTTGCACGCAGGTATTTGCCTTAGGAGGGCATGCACAAGTAGTTACACTTTCCAAAAAAAATGTATCACTCCAGCAGGTATTCCGGGAGATCAACCGGCAAACAGGGCTCGATTTCATTTATGAAATGAAAATGCTGAAAGCAGCGCGTCCTGTAAATATCCATGTGAAGAATGAGAGCGTGGATAAAGTTCTGGATATTTGTTTTGATCAACAGCCGTTTTACTACATACGTGTAGGTAACTCCATTATCCTGAAGGAAATTACTGTTCCAAAGGAAGCGGCATATGCTGAACTGCTCGCTGCTGTACCTGTTAGGGGAAAAGTAACCGATGATAGCGGTCAACCTCTTGAAGGAGCGACTGTTTCGGTGAAAGGCACTAATAAGGCTGTGAAGTCGGACGCGAATGGCAGTTTTTCCATAGAGGCCGAACTTAATTCGGTCTTGGTTGTATCGTTTGTGGGGTTTGAAACGGTCGAAGTTGTAATTGATAATCGCTCATATGTTACCATTCTGCTAAATCCCAATATTTCTGCTGTTGATGAAGTAGTGGTGGTAGGGTATGGAACAGAAAAAAAGGTAAATCTAACGGGCGCTGTATCCAGTATAAATTTTGAATCAAAAGAGATGACATCAAGACCCTTTCTTAATGTCTCAACCGCATTGTCGGGACTGGCTTCGGGAGTATTTGTGAATCAAAATAATGGCGCACCTTCCAATAATACCGCAACTATAAAGATAAGAGGTACGGGTACATTAAACTCCGGAGCCAACCCTTTGGTTATTATAGATGGAACTCCGGGTGATATGAATTTGATCAATCCGAATGATATCGCTTCAATTTCTATTTTGAAAGATGCATCTTCCGCAGCTATTTATGGGTCAAGAGCTGCTAATGGTGTGATTCTGATCACTACAAAATCCGGTAATAATAAGGGAGGTAAAGTTGTTTTTAATTATGATGGATACATTGGAAGGACATCTCCTACGAAGATGTTTGATATTATCAGTGACGTGGGGGATTATATGACCTTGGTTAATCGTATTCAAAGTAATTCAGGACTTACCCCATCGTTTTCTGAAGAGCGTATTAATGAATGGCGAACGAACTCCAAGACTGATCCGATCAGATATCCAAATACCGCATGGTATGATGTGATTGTTAGACCTAATTATTTGACTAATAATACTTTTTCTGCGCGCGGAGGTAGTGAGAAGATAAACTTTTATACTTCCGTAGGGCTATTCAATAATAGTGGACTGGTGCCTAAGAGCGGACTGACCCGATATAATTTTCGAAATAGTTTGGATTATACGGTTAATAATTGGCTCAAGCTTGGGCATATTCTTACCGGCAACTTTTCTAAGCACGGTCCCGATATAACGTCATCATTATTTATCGTTTATTACAATCCAAGTATATTACCCAGGCATCCTGATGGAAGATATGGAGGTGCTATGTCCAGTGGATTAGATACACAAGGAGGAAATATGTTGGCTGAAATAGACCAAAACAATGGTGAGACTAACTTGCAGAATTATACAGAGAAGGTGTACGGCATTCTTACTCCTGTTACCGGACTGACCATAATTGGAGATTATTTTATTGATGCGTCAATCAGCCACTCTTCTTATAATTATGAACCTCTGGATTTGTGGAATTTTCAGACTGAAAACAAAGTATTGAATTCAAGTGCATTTCATAACTCCGTTAGTAATTCTTTTTCAAAGACACAAAGGCAGGTTTGGGATTTATATGCCTCATACAGCAGGTCTTTAGAAAAGCACAACTTAAAACTTATGGGGGGCTTTAATCAGGAAAAATGGGATTATACTTATTTCAACGCCTCAAAAATAGATTTAATTAGTATGGATGTTCCGGTACTTAATGCAGCGTCAAATCTCCCACAGGCAGGTGGAAGTGGGGAGGCATATCGGATGCGTTCGTATTTCGGCAGGCTGAATTATGACTTCTCAGGTAAATATTTATTTGAAGCTAACCTTCGATTTGATGGTTCGTCAAGGTTTAGCCCTCAAAATAGATGGGGAGGATTCCCCTCGTTTTCAGCTGGATGGCTGGTCTCTAAAGAAGAATTCTGGAGGGGAGCATTAGCGGATAAAATTGATTATTTTAAAGTCAGGACCTCCTGGGGGAAACTTGGAAATAATGGGATAAGTAATTATGCCTGGCAGAACGTTTACGGTGTAAGCAATTACAGCTTTAATGATGCAATTGCTCAGGGGCTGACGCCTACGGCCCTTGTCAACACTGATTTAAAGTGGGAGACAACCCGGGTATTCGATGTAGGGATTGACCTTGAACTGTTTAATCAATTAAGCGCTTCAATTGACTATTATGATAAATTCTCTTATGGAATCCTTACTCAGCTTCCTATACCAAATATCAATGGAATTCTTTCCCCTCCTTATGTGAATGCAGCACAAGTTGACAATAAAGGGTTTGAATTTGATCTTAGCTACCGGGCAAAGATTAATAAGCTTGGAATTGGAATTGGCGTTTTAGGTGCATACAATAAAAACATGATTGTAAAGTATAAAGGCCCCGATGTTCGGGAAGAAGTTGGTCCAACGCCTCAGGTTTGGACAGAAGGGCAACCTCTTGGTGTATTTTATATGGGATCAGTTGATCATATTATTCAGGATCAGAAGGAAATAGATGATCTAATAGCCCAGGGGTACACCTGGACCGGCACAACGCCCGGCCCGGGAGATTTGCTTTTAAAGGATAATAACGGGGATAAAGTTTTTAATAATGAGGATATGATATATAACGGGAACCCTAATCCTTTGTGGACGTATGGATTTAATATGAACTTCAATTACAAAGGATTTGACTTTTACCTTTTGGGACAAGGGGTTGCAAAAGTTGACAAGTATGTGTCAGGACTAACAGAGAGTTTGCAAGCCATGATAGGCGGTTATGGATATCCTAAAAGATTTCTCGACTCCTGGACCCCGGAGAATAAGAGTACAACGGTGCCTAAAATATACACAGCCGGTAATTCTATAAATAATTCAGAAAACAATGATTATTTCGTAAGCCCCGGAGACTACCTGAGGATAAAGGCGCTCCAACTGGGATATTCTCTCCCTGAAAGTCTCATTAAGAAAGCTAAATTAACAAGATTTAGAATTTACATAAATCTTGAAAATTATGTTACGATTACCAGATACAGGGGAATGGATCCGGAAGCAGATGGTTACGCTTCGGGAGGAAGCAATCCAACAAATACCTATCCGTTAATGAAAACCGCTTCAATCGGTTTAAGCCTTAGTTTTTAATATAAAAATACTAAAAATGAAAAGGAAAATATTTTATCTCGGTGTTATTATATTATTTCTGTCGGGTTGTAAAAAGGATTTTTTTGACGTCAGTCCGCAAAGTGCAATTTCCAGTTCCAATATCTGGAGCAATGATAAGAATGCAACAATGGGTATCACCGGTATTTATAGTGCTTTTAGCGGCGGTCATGCAAATGGATTTTATATGAACGCGATTTTTAATTTTACTTATTGGGGTCCGGATGGTTACAACTATAACAATAAGGGCTGGATATCCGAAGAGGGTATTGATGCTGATAATGGAGATTTCTGGCGTGCCTACAGATCTAATTATCACATTATTGCAAGAGCAAACGATGCAATAGCCGGACTTACCGATAATACCGATGTAACCCCAACTTTACGGGACCGGTTTATTGGTGAAGCAAAGTTTTTTCGGGGATTTGCTTACTTTAACCTGTGGGCCTTATTTGGTGGAGTAACCGTTTTGGACCATCCTATAAACCCTGCTGACTCTTATTTGCCCCGTAATACTTCAGAGGAAACCGTAGCGTTTATTAAAAAAGATCTTACAGATGCCATTGCGGCCTTACCGGTTTCTTACTCCGACGCTTCAGATTTGGGAAGGGTTACTAAAGGTGCGGCACAGGCTATGTTGGGTAAAACCTTTCTGTATAACGGAGAATTTGAAAAGGCGGCTGTTGAATTAGATAAATTGCAACATTCACCCTACAATTATGCGCTGGTACCCAATTTTCCGGATCTTTTCAATTTCCTAACGGAGCGCAACAGTGAAGTTATTTTTTCCGTTGAAGCTATTGCCTATCCCGGGCTTGGAGGGATACTGGATTTCGAATATGGTGGACGCTCTCTTAATTCTTCGGGTTGGTCCGAGGCCTGCGTGTCCTGGTCAACCATCCTTTCCTATACCAACCAGGACGGATCTAAGATTGATCTTTCGGATATGCCTAAGGGGAGTGACTATGCAAATCAATATTTATACGGGTTGGATCTGATACCTTGGTATCAAAATAAATTTAAAAATGCAGATAAACGTTTGGCGGCTACTGCTATTATGCCCGGTTCGCTTGTGGTTGGCAACCAGGGAATAACTTATATGATAAACTGGCCGTATAGTGAACATGCAAACGATGTTCCTTACCCCGCGTATCAGTTAGACGACAATTCCAAAGCCAGTATCCCCTGGCGAAAATATATTGACGTGGGCGATAATAATCCGGTGATGAGGGAATCGCCCACAAATCCCGTTTTGATTCGATATGCAGATGTATTGTTGCTATGGGCTGAAGCGAAGAATGAAGCCTCCGGCCCCGCTCAGGATATTTACGATGCGCTGAATAGCATTAGGGACAGAGGTAATGTGCCGCATGTATCCGGATTGACACAGGATAGTTTGAGGACACTCATTCGAATGGAACGATTTCGTGAATTGGCCGGCGAGGGACAGTTGTTTTTTGATGTGAGGAGATGGAGAACTGCTGCGGGAACACATCCGATTTTTGGATGCAATAAGGTGATTAACGATTTTAGAGGCGAACGGTTGTGGACAAAGTATTTTGCCGAGAAGTCATATCTCTGGGGTCTCCCCTATGAGGATATATTACTGAATCCAAATTTAGTGCAGAATCCGGGTTGGGAGATGTAACGTATATGAAATATTTATTTCTTAGCTTGGAATATTGAGCTCCGGTAATATAGTTCCATAAAAAGGCAGGCAGGTAAGTCAACATAGAATGAAGTGTTTTTTTTTATTTATCGCGGTATTTATCGCAGGATTCGACTGCGTAGGTCAGAGGCCTGCTCAGAGCCCTGTATCCGACAAACAATATTCGCCAAAAGAGTTGGGATACAAATTGGTTTGGAAAGATGATTTTAAGGGGACTAAACTGAACTCTAAAAAATGGGCCGTGAGGGGAGTGGGACTCAGGCGCATTGACTATATATCTGAAGAAGCTGTGAAGGTTGAAAACGGCTTTTTGAAATTATATGCCCTTAGGAAGGGGGATACTTTGTTAAGCAGTGCAGTCGGTACCCAGGGACTCTTTATGAGTAAATACGGATATTATGAGTGCCGGGCACAATTGCAGAAATCACCTGGTATATGGGCAGCGTTTTGGATTCAG
>CAZREP010000089.1:16180-19544 GCA_964599035.1 uncultured Terrimonas sp.
GATTCAGTCCACCGAGATATCTAAAGGTGAAGATCCCGGTCAATTCGGAGCCGAAATTGATATTTTTGAATTTTTCAAAAAATTAGGACCCGATATTGTGTCCCATAATGTACACTGGGCTTATGGTCCCAATCAGCAAACAACCCGGGGGATGCAAAGCTATTTGAAAGGAGTCAGTGAAGGGTTCCATACTTTCGCGTTGGAATGGACTCCGGAAAAATACGTTTTCTACATTGATGGGTATAAATTTTATGAGGTAACGAAAGGAATTTCTCATATTGAAGAATATATAATACTGAGTATGGAGTACCCGGCTTCAATGGAGGAGTTGAAGAATACGGTTTTCCCTGATGTTTTTATAATAGATTATGTAAAAGTGTATAAGAAAAAAAATAAAATATTAAAATAGGTACTTGCTGCAGGGTTTAAATTATAATGGCCAGGTCTATAATTTTTCAGAAATTTATTAAATGGGAAAGAAAGCCAATTACGTTACACGACGCGAATTGCTTAAGGGTGCTGCACAGATGGGATTGCTGGGTGCTATTCCACCTTCTTTAGACGGATTTAAGGATATTGGCTTACCAAAGAAAGGATTAATCACTGAAGAAAATCGCAAAGAAGGCACTACCGACTGGCAACTGACCTATGTGCGGTCTCATCACTACAGGTCAGAGATCATTGAAGGCTATTGCTCCCATACAAGTATAAGCGCAGGCGAAACCTTGGATATTTTTGTGAGCACAGACCGCGCGGCTGAAGTGTCTGTTCATATTTACCGCATGGGATACTATGGAGGTAAGGGAGGGCGGCACATAATGACTTTGGGTCCATTTACTGTGAAGCCCCAGCCTACCCCGCCGGTGGGTGAGCACAGGCTGCGCGAATGTAAATGGGAAAGTGCTGTGTCCGTAAAAACTCCTGCCGATTGGGTAAGCGGCGTATATCTTGGAAAGCTTTCCTGTAAAGAACACCGCTATGAGAGCTATGTTATTTTTGTTGTGCGCGACAGCAGGAAAGCAGACATTCTGGTTCAGACAAGCGATACTACATGGCAGGCCTATAACAAATGGCCTGATACTTATTCACTGTACGACAGCGATCCTCCGCAGCGTTCCTGGAGCGCTACTACCTGGATAAGCTGCGATCGGCCATACGGTTGGTACCACCAGGTAGTTGATCAGCCCCTTTCGCAGGGCTCTGGCGAATTTTTATTGTGGGAATATTCGTTTTGTTACTGGCTCGAACAACATGGCTATGACGTTACTTATTGCTCCAATGCAGACACGCATACCAATGATGCAAAATTAAACCGCGTGAAGTGTTTCTTTTCGGTAGGACACGATGAATACTGGAGCATAGAGATGTATGAAAATATCCGATCCGCCATACAAAATGGGTTAAGTGTAGGCTTCCTGTGTGGAGACTCCGTTACTGCAGTGATCCCGTTAAGCCAGTCGAATAGTGAAGGCCGCCCTCACCGCATTATACGTCGTACGGGGATGTTTGGCGGGATACCGCCTGAAGACATGAGAATATATAAACGTATGGATTCGGGATGGGGATATGACCTGCTGCATGAACATTGGGAAAAGCATGGACCCAGCCAGGCCTTGCTGGTGGGCGGACGATCTCTTTATCCGGGAAATGGGTCGGGCGATTGGGTGGTGCGCAATGAAAAGCACTGGATATTTGAAGGAACGGGTATGAAAAACGGTGACGCTATCTCGGGTTTGGTAGGTTGGGAGTTTGCCAGCGATCCGCCGCTCCATGTACCGGGATTTGAAGTGCTGGCAGCGGGAGATGTAATGAGATCCGATAATTCTACCACTCCATATGCTGCTACCATTTACCCCGGTCCAAAAGGAAACTGGGTCTTTAATGCGGCAACTATTTACTGGGCATTAGGCTTGTCTCAGCCACCGGGCTTAAATCTTCCTTTTTCCCATTTAGGACGACCGCACGGACCCGATGAAAGAGTGCAAAGAATTACTGCCAATTTTCTTAAACGGTGTGGCGTTACCGATAAAAAATGAGGTGTTCGCATA
Source organism: uncultured Terrimonas sp. (assembly GCA_964599035.1). Classification (GTDB taxonomy): domain Bacteria; phylum Bacteroidota; class Bacteroidia; order Chitinophagales; family Chitinophagaceae; genus Agriterribacter. The sequence continues at coordinate 18,229 of CAZREP010000089.1, forward strand.
GGGGTAACAATGCCGTTGTGATACATATTGTTGTAGGGAAAGAAGTATCTTGCTTCTAGGAATTACCTGATCGGACGTCTGCCCGTCAGACGTCCGTGAATGCCACCAATGCACGAATATTCAATATTTTATTCGTGTATTCGTGGCATATAAATAATAGGTATGACCGTTATTCGACAATCTCTAAATAAATAAGTGCTGCTACGTCATTTTGTGTTTGTGGCGTTAAAAAACCAGATATGAGTAAGATGAGTAAATTTAAAAGAGAGCAACTGTTTTTCGACAGTCCGGAGAGCGGCAGAAAGCAAAACGCCTCCCGGTCTGTATCAGTATTTGGTTTCGTAATGTTCATCCTGCTGCTTGCCGGGTGTAAAAACGATACTGCCGTCAACGAGTTACACGGTATCGGGGTGCCTCAGGGATTCAGTATTGAGGAGGTGGTGGATCCCACTTTGATCTCCTACCCGATGTTTGCATCATTTGATAATGAGGGCAGGCTTTTTTTATGTGAGTCCACAGGAGAGACCTTTTCCACGGAAGATCATCTCAAGAAACCGCCTTACCATATCCGTCTTTTAGAAGACACCGATGGAGATGGCAAATTTGAGAAGAGCACCATCTTTGCCGATTCGCTTACCTATCCCAAAGGGGCGGTGTTTTTCCAGGGCAGCCTGTATGTGGCTTCTGCGCCGGATCTTATAAAGCTGACCGATACGGATGGCGACGGCGTTGCCGATAAAAGAGAAGCACTGCTTTCAGGATGGGTGTTGCATGCCAATGCCGCTGCATTTGGCGGGCCTTTTATGGGACCCGACGGATGGCTGTACCTCACCGATGCGCGTCGCGGTTTTGATATTACCACTAAGGAAGGCCAGGAGCTGAAAGGCAGGGGAGCGCGGATTTGGCGTTGTCGTCCCGATGGAAGCGAACTGGAGTCTTTAAGCGGGGGAGGATTTGACAATGCGGTGGAGCTGGTGTTTATGCCGGGCGGGGAAACCATCGGCACCATGACCTATTTTACCGATCCGATGAATGGCTTTCGCGATGCGCTGATGCACTGGGTATATGGCGGTGTTTATCCCAAGCCCCAGCAGGTGATCGTCGACGACAGCCTCAAATTGACCGGAGAGTTGATGCCGGTAATGACAAAGCTACCTCGAATAGCACACTCAGGCTTGATGCGATACGAAGGTTCAGCATGGGGCGACGCTTTTAAAGGTAATCTTTTCAGCGCACAATTCAACACAGGACGCATCATACGCCACATCATCACGCCTGATGGCGCTACCTACCAAACAAAAGACGAACCGTTTGTA
>CAZREP010000090.1:0-19499 GCA_964599035.1 uncultured Terrimonas sp.
TGTGAGAGAATTCACGATTCACCACCAACATCTTAAGGAAACGACATTGAATTATGAATAGCGAATAAATTCACTATTCACAAAATGATGCGGTATATTATGGCTAACATAGCACTGATTAGTTATTCCTCCATTACGTTGAGCACTGCTTCTGTAACGCCCATGCTCGAAAAACCTCCGTCATGGAAAAGGTTCTGCATGGTTACCATGCGGGTGAGATCGCTGAACAGCGTTACACAGTAGTTCGCACAATCTTCGCTGCTGGCATTCCCCAGGGGACTCATCTTTTCTGCATACCCCAAAAAGCCGTCAAAGCCTTTTACCCCACTGCCTGCAGTGGTGCGGGTGGGAGACTGGGAAACAGTATTGATCCTTACTTTTTTCTTCACTGCATAATGGAAGCCAAAGCTCCGGGCAACACTCTCCAATAATGCTTTTGCATCAGCCATTTCGCTGTAATGCGGAAATACTCTTTGTGCTGCTATATAGGTAAGCGCCACTACACTGCCCCATTCGTTCAGGGCGTCCAGATCCCAGACCGTGCGCAATACCCGATGAAGCGACATGGCTGAAATGTCCAGTGTTTTTTGATTAAACCCGTAATCCAGCTCTGTATAAGACTTTTCTTTGCGTACATTGAGACTCATGCCTATGGAATGCAATACAAAATCAATTTTACCGCCAAAATGGGACATCGATCCTTCAAATAATTTTTTCAGATCTTCCATATTGGTCACATCGGCACCAATAACAGGCGCATTCACTGCTTCGGCCAGCTTATTGATCTCGCCCATCCGTAAAGCCACAGGCGCATTGGAGAGTACTAACTGTGCACCTTCCTCATGACATTTTAATGCGGTTTTCCAGGCAATGGATTTTTCATCTAATGCACCAAAAATAATTCCCTTCTTTCCTTTTAACAGGTTATAAGCCATATTGTGGTATTTAAATTGAACATAAAAATAGGGATTCAAAAGTAAGCAACAAATAAACTTCAAAATCCGGGATCAGCAGGGAAGAAACAAATAACAAGATCCCAATAAAGCCGGTCTACCATGCCTGCGACAGATAAAGTTCGGATACATAAAAATCAGAAATCCGAATACACGGTAATGCAACATACATCATGTATTCCTCTTCCCGATCATTGCAGCCACTTTCATTTCCACACTTTCAAATTTTCACACTTTCAAATTTTCAAATTATTCCATCATCTCCCTCGCATTTTCGAGCGCCGAAACCGTTGGCTTTTCACCGCTCAGCATCTGTGCAATAGCGTCCACCCTTTCCTTTCCGGACAAATGCTTAATGCGGGTGCTTACCCTGCCCTTCTCCTCCTTTTTATACACAAAGAAATGGGCATCCGCTTTTGCCGCGATCTGGGGCTGATGTGTAATGGCAATAACCTGGTGCGATTGTCCTAGCGCTTTCATGATCATACCTACCTGCCGGGCAGCCTCCCCGCTGATACCTGTATCTATCTCATCAAAAATAAGCGTGGGTAACTGGACGGAAGCGGCAACCAGCGATTTAATGCAAAGCATCAGCCTGCTGAGCTCACCCCCACTGGCCACTTTTCCCAGTGGCTCAAAACGGCCGCTTTTATTGGCATCAAATAAAAATTCAACGGCATCGCCCCCGGCAATATTCAACGGTGCGGGAGTGATCTGTACCTTCAGGCTGGCATTAGGCATCCCCACCTGTACAAGCAGCTTGCCCGTTCTTTTCTCCAACGGCTCCGCCTGCTTCTTCCGGTTAGTCGTTAATGTTTCCGCCAGTTGCGTGGCCTGCATCAATTGAATAGCAGCCTCTTTTTCCAGCTGCGAAATTTCGGTGTTCAGGTCCACTACCCTGTTCAATTGCTGTTGCAGGGCGTTTTGTATGTCGAGCAACTGTGCGGTCGTTTGCACCCCGTGCTTTTTCAGCAACTTATATCCCAATGCCAGCCTGTCGCTTACCACCTGTATCCTTTCTTCATCGAACCTGATTTCACTATTGAGGTTTTCTATTTCGCCGGCTATATCCCGCAACTCTATCTGCACCGACTGAAGCCGATGCACCAGCGCCGGGATATCTGCATGAAATGCCTCAATGGAATGTAATTGGTTGTTTAGCACCTTTAATTGCTGAACAAGCGGCTGCTCTCCTTCATTAAGCCCGTAACTGATCCTGTCAAGTGCTACTTTAATATTTTCGGCATTGCTCAATACCTTCAGTTCAGCTTCCAACGCTTCTAACTCATCTGCCTTCCATTGTGCTTCTTCCAGTTCATCATAGAGGAATTTATGGTAGTCGAGCTCCTTGTCGGCAGTTGCCTGCTGCTCTTTTGCCGATGCAAGGGCTTTCTGGATACTGCTGTACCCTGTATAAACCTCCTTATATTGCTTTAGAACGGCTTTATTTGCGGCAAGGGCATCCATTACCTCACGCTGGAAATTGCTGTCGCCCAGTTCCAATGTATCAAACTGCTGGTGCATATCTACCAGCAATGACGCCAGTTGCCTGAGCTGGGAAAGCGTTACCGGCGTATCGTTAACAAAAGCTCTCGATTTACCGGCGGAAGACACTTCCCGCCTTATGACCACTTCCTCCTCCATATCCAGGTCGTTTTCATGCAGGAATGAACGGATATCGTGGCGGGTATGAACAGTAAAATATCCCTCAACTATACATTTCTGATCTGCATTGAATAATACGGAACTGTCTGCCCGCTCACCCAGTATCAACCCGAGGGCGCCCACCAGAATGCTTTTACCCGCACCGGTTTCACCGGTAATGATATTGAGCTTACCGGAAAACTCAATTTCAACGGATTCAATAATTGCATAGTTCCGTATCAGTAATTTTTGGAGCATACCCTGCCTGTTACCGCTGCAAGTTAACAGATCGCCTATTTCGGCCCAAACGGGTGCACAACATTTTTATAAGGCGATAGCCACGAATTCACGAACATAAAATGCATTTTGATCTTTATTTTGTGCCAGCTCTGCCAGTTCTGGCGGGCATTCTGTACAACCTTCTATTAGGATGCTGATAATGAGACTGTTGAAAAAATCGGAGATCTCTTTTTGAGTTAGCTTCAGCTTTGTTACTTGTCGTTCTATGTTTTTGATTTGCTGATCTGTTAAATAATTTGCCATAACCCTTAACTGTATTATCTTGCCGCTCATGGATAAAAAAGAGGTCATTACCGTTAAGAACCTGGTAAAGCATTATGGCAGTTTTGAGGCAGTGAAGGGGATCAGTTTTAGCGTGAATGAAGGAGAAATATTCGGACTGTTGGGTCCCAATGGTGCCGGGAAGTCTTCTACTCTTGAAATTATGGAAACCCTGCGCAAAAAAACAAGCGGCGAGGTAAATATCCATGGTTACGACCTTGATAAAAACGCAAACAAAATCAAGCAGATCATTGGTGTGCAATTGCAAACTTCCGGATTTTACCCCGGACTAAACCTTACAGAGCTCATTGCATTATTTGGCGGGTTATACAATGAACCGGTCAATGCAACCGAACTGCTTCGCCTGGTGGATCTTGAAGATAAAGCCAAAAATAAATACAAGGACCTCAGCGGTGGTCAAAAACAACGATTTTCCATTGCCACCACTCTAATTAACAAGCCAAGGATCATTTTTTTGGACGAACCTACCACGGGACTTGATCCCCAGGCACGCAGAAACCTCTGGAACCTGATAAGGGATATCCGTTCAAAAGGCACTACCATTATTATTACTACCCATTATATGGATGAGGCGGAAATACTTTGCGACAGGGTTGCTATCATGGACCAGGGAAAGATCATTGCCTTACAATCTCCCGACCAGTTGATCGACGACCTCGTGGCCTCCGGATTTGAACGTCCCAAAGAAGTAAAAAAGGCCAACCTGGAAGATGTATTCATTCACCTTACAGGACATGCTTTACGAAATGAATAAAAAACAGCATTACTATTAAATACTATCAATCACATGAGCAGCAGAACTTTAAAAAGCCTCACTTACATTGCCGTTACCCTTACATTAAACAGCTTATTCCCGGCATGCTCTTCCGTAAAGGAAATGGCTGCCAGCACTTCGCACATTGTATATGCCGAAGCCAAACCGCCTGCCCCGGCTTTATCGAATGCGTTAGATAGTCTGAGCTATGCGCTGGGCATGATTGATGCTACTTTTTTCAAATCGCAGGGCGTTGATACCATCAACTATGCTTTAATGAACAAAGGATTTGATGAAGTACTGAAAGAAAAAAATACATTATTAACCAGTCAACAGGCAGATATGACCGTAAGAGAACAGCTACAGGCCTTTATGAGAAAAAAATCGAAGGTAGCCATTGAAGAAGGAGAAAAATTCCTGGCGGAAAACAAAAAAAGAGAAGGTGTTAAAGTTACACCCAGCGGCCTTCAGTACGAAGTATTGCATATGGGCACGGGGCCCCGCCCGTCGGATACCAGCACCGTAAAAGTACATTACGAAGGGTTCCTGGTGAATGGGGAGAAATTCGACAGCTCGCGCGACAGAGGGGAACCTATTTCTTTTGCACTGAATCAGGTGATCAGGGGATGGGCGGAAGGTGTGCAATTGATGCCCGTGGGTTCAAGATTTAAATTTTATATTCCCTATACGCTCGGCTATGGCGAACAGGGAGCCGGAGGCACCATACCCGGCGGAGCAGCGCTTATTTTTGATGTAGAGCTGATGGATATCGTGAACTGATATTAAGGGAGGCAAACGAGGTGGGTATGTTATCGTGAAACGAGAGAGGAGAAAGGTGAATAGTGAATTCGCCATTTATATGGCTTTCAGATTTCGTCCCGAACATTCTGTATTTATTTGGTGCTTTACTTCACTGTTTCACGCAGCGGACGCCACGGAGCGGCGGCGCAAAGGAAGACATGGTATGCGAGTCTCTTTTCTGTGCCTTTTCTGATTTCGCCCCGAACATTCGGGGTTCTGGCTTCGGATTTTACCCATATCCTATACCTGATACCTCACACCTTCTGCCTTCCTCCTTCTTACCGTCCCGCCTTTGGCAGCGGTTTCCTGGGCAATCTTTCATCCCGCATCGCGGCATTATATACAAAAGCGGCAATAATGGTCGCTGCCTGCTTCAGGTCATCGGCAAGCAAATGATCGTAAGAATCCATATTGGTATGATGCGTGCGGGTGCCGTATTCTATCGGATCCTGGATAAACTGGAAACCCGGTATGCCCACGGCATCAAAAGACAGGTGATCCGTGCCTCCCGTATTGCTGATCGTTACCGTTGAAGCACCAAGATCTTTAAAGGGTTCGAACCACTGTGAAAAGATAGGTCGGCAGGCCTCATTGCCCTGCAGGTAAATACCCCGTATTTTACCGGTACCGTTATCCAGGTTGAAATAAGCAGAAATTTTAGCATGCTCGGGTTTAAGGGTCACCGTAACCGGATCAGCTATATGCTCTTTTACATAGTTGCGGGAGCCATGCAATCCCTGCTCCTCGCCGCTCCATAAAGCTATACGTATGGTACGACGGGGTTGAACACCCAGCGTTTTCAATATGCGTACAGCCTCCATCATTACCGCCGAGCCGGCAGCATTGTCGGTTGCACCCGTTGACCCCTGCCACGAATCGAGATGCGCGCCCAACATCACCACTTCATCCTTTAGCTTATTATCCGAGCCTCTTATCTCCGCCAGCACATTGTATCCCCGGGTATCCTGCGTTATAAAACGCGTTTGTATATCCGTTTCTATCTCTACCGGGATGCCGGACTGCAGCAACCGTACTATGCTTTTATAATCTTCCACCGCTATCATAACATCAGTAAAATTTTCGGGATCCTCTTTCTTATACGGGCCTCCTCCCTGCACAAACAAAGTGCCATCACGGCCACGCATACTGTAAGTTAATATGGCAAGAGCGCCCTCCCTTTTAGCCACTCCTTTTACATCATTCAGCAATATCGTAGGGCTTGCCTCACTACGAACCGGTCTTGCAGGACGGGGATAAGCAGTCACAACCGGTTTCCTGGCGGACATTTCCTGTAGCTCTGCTTCCGTATACCGGCGCGCATCCGGCGTAAATGACGGTATTAAAGTGTCTTGCCGGCTGCTCATAATGATGATCTTATCCTTAAGCTTTCCACTGTATTTGCTCACAAAATCAGCAGAGTCCCGGGCTTCCACCAATACCACCTGCGCCTTCTTCAACCCACCCGTACTGCTTGTCCATGCTTTTGGGAAACCGATCAGCGGCCGGTAATAAGGTGCAGTTTGGGCTATATACATTTTCTGCAGCTCCCATCCTTTTCCAAACTCACCCCAGGGCTCAAGCACTACATGCTCCAGTCCCCATTCTTCCAGTTGCTGCTTTGCCCAGCCGGCGGCACGGGTAAATCCCGGTGAAGCGGTCAGACGCGGCCCGCTCACATCGGTGAGCTGAAAAGCAATATCCATTACTTTTGAACGGTTCAACCCTTCATCCCTTATCTTCAGGATCATGGACTGATCCATCTTTTCCTGGGCACCTGCCAGGTAACAAACACAAGTAACAAAAGAGAGAAATAGGATAATCTTTTTCATAGAATTGATTTTAACAACTACGACACATTAAAAATTAATGCCTTCCATCTGCATTTCATAAATTTGCCAGTAACCCCATTCTTCATTAAACTCAAATCTTACAGTCCAATTGCCCCTAAGCATAATGGGCTGATGATCACTTGTGGCGGTCGCACTATACACACCCGTTACTATGCAACTGCTTCCGGTAATATCACAGGCAGTGTGTTCAATATTTTCAACTTCAAGCTGATCATAGCTGCTCTTAAAATGTGAAGAAATTTTTTTGAATGCTTTAATAGTAAGCGGGAAGTAAGTGTTTAGCCTGAGATTTTCTTTGCGAAAATCATGATCCCATTCCAACGCCTCTTTAATAAGCATTTGCCGGATGCAATCGCAGGCTGAGCGGCTGTTATCATAAACATAATCGGGATGAAATTCATCATAAATAAAATTGCTTATCATTCCGGGTACATGCATATCATCCATCTCATATTCAAAAAGCTCTTCTGTAGTAAACCTGTATAATTCCCGTGTAGAAATATTGGGGCTGCATACATCAAGGGTAATCTGATATTTGTACAAATACTCCTGCAACCTCCCCCATTCCGTTTCTATTTGTTCATTCGGGATCTCAGTTGAAGGCTTAAAATGCGATGGTCTTTCAATGCGGTCAAATACCTTTATGTATTTAGGGTTTTTTGCCTGCTCTTCAAAGGCAATAATACGGTTCAGGAACGCATTTTCTATTGCCGGAGATAATGAAGGAGCATCCTCGTCTGGTGTTGAAAACTTTGCATCATGCTCCAGCATGAGCTTCATTTTCAGAAAATCATTTTCTGCCTGTAACTTTTCGTCATGGCTTAAATCAAAATTTTCATCGTTCATAGATTAGCATTTTAAAGTGACAAATAGTGTTTAACGGGCATTACACCATGCCTGCTGATAATAAATGTAATAAAAAATTTCTGCAGAAACAACATAAACAGAAGCATTTCAATAATCATATATAACATAATTTTACCGCCTTCATCCTATCCAATACATTTATACAATGGCAGCACGTAAATCAGGTAAAAAACAAAAGAAAACCACCTCCCGCATTTCGCATATGCGTAAGCCCGATCACCTCACTGATTTTGAATGGCAATACGCACTTAGAAAGCAGGTGGCAGCAGATGAGCAATTTAAGATTCTTCCGCCGGATACCAGGAAAGTATATGGCGACTATCTGGTGGTGAGTGTAAAATCAAAGCAGCAGTATAAAGTAGCACTGCGAAGCGCGGACAACAGCCTGAATTTTTGCAGTTGTCCTGATTTTAAAGTGAACCAGTTGGGCACGTGTAAACATATTGAAGCTATATTACTGAAGCTACATACAAAACCTGCTACCCGAAGGGCTTTACAGGAAAGCTATAACCCAGATTATACCTCGGTATATCTGAACTACGTGGGTGAGCGCCGGGTTAAAATACGGATCGGCACTACCGCGAGCCGGGAGTATAAAAAGCTGGCCGCACGCTTTTTTAATGCCTCCAATGAACTCACAGACGAGGCATTCGACAGCTTTGCTGTATTCCTTGCCAAGGCAGAACAACTGCATAGCGGTTTCAGGTGCTATGCCGACGCGCTGGAATATATAATACAACGACGCGACAATAATTACCGTAAAGCCACCATAAAAAAGCTTGGCAAAACAATGCTTACCGGCATTACCAAAGCAAAACTTTTCTCCTACCAGCAAACAGGCGTATTGTTTGCCGCGACCGCGGGCAGGTGCATACTGGCTGATGATATGGGGCTGGGAAAAACCCTGCAAGCCATCACCGCCAACGATGTAATGCGCAAATATTTTCACATAAGCAAGGCTGTTATTGTTTGTCCCACTTCGCTGAAATACCAGTGGAAAAACGAGATCATAAAATTTACGGGCAATACTAAAATATGTGTGGTGGAGGGGCCATTGCTTAACCGCATGAAGCAGTACGCCCGGCAGGAACATGATTATTTTATTGTGAGCTATAATGTAGCAGGTAACGATTATGAATACCTGAACGAAATAGGTGCAGACCTGGTTATACTGGATGAAGCACAAAGAATTAAAAACTGGCGCTCAAAAATATCAGCCAAAATAAAAAGGATCAAAACGCCTTATGCATTTGTGCTTACCGGCACCCCGGTAGAGAACAACATTGAGGAGTTATATTCATTAATGCAGATCGTGAACCCGTACCTGCTGGGTTCATTGCATCATTTTTTACAAAAGCACCAGTTTACCGATGAACACACCGGCAAGGTAACCGGCTACAGGAATCTGAACCAGATAGGCGAGCTGTTAAGCGGTGTAATGCTGCGCAGAACCAAAAAGGAAGTATTGAAAGAACTGCCCGCCCGCATGGACAAAAACCTGCTGGTACCTATGACAGAAGAACAGATGAAGATGCATAACGAAGGCGCCGACACAGTTGCCAAACTGGTGCATAAATGGCGGCATATGGGCTTTTTGTCGGAAGAAGACCGCCAGCGCCTGCTCAATAACCTGAACGTTATGCGCATGGTTTGCGACAGCACATACATACTCGACCAAAGCACCAACTACCAGACCAAGCTGGATGAGGTACAGCATATACTGGAAGAGATCATAGCGATGGAAGGGGAAAAAGTAGTAGTGTTCAGCCAGTGGGAGCGTATGACCCGACTGGTCGCCCAAATGCTGGAAGCGCAGGGCATCGGGTATAAATACCTGCATGGTGGCGTAGCCAGTAAAAACAGGGAAGCGCTTTTTACCAGCTTTAATACCAACCCGGAATGCAGGGTTTTTCTTTCCACCGATGCCGGTGGCGTGGGGCTGAATCTGCAGGCAGCCGCTTATATCATCAACCTGGATATTCCCTGGAACCCTGCTGTACTGGAGCAGCGGGTGGGCAGGATATACAGGTTGGGACAGAAAAAGAATGTGAGCGTTATTAACCTGGTGGCAAAAGGAACTATAGAGGAGCGTATGCTGGATGTGCTGCGGTTTAAAAGAAGCGTTGCCGCAGGTATACTGGATGGCGGCGACAGCAACATCTTTATGGGCGATGATAAGTTTAAACAGTTTATGAAGTCGGTAGAGTCTGTAACCGGTGTTGGGCAGCAACAGGCGGAGGCTTCGGTAGTGGCAGATGCAAGCGAGCAGATGGAAGAAAAGCAGATACAGGAATTGCCGCCGCCGGCAGCGGATTTTGCGGAAGCCCAGGAAGCGATAGACGCCACAGACGCTGCTGTAGGTCAGGCTGAGATGAGTGTTGAAGAATATTCCGCGAAACGGCTTGTGGCAGAAGGCACTTCGTTTTTTGAAAACCTGGTGCAGTCGCTGAATACGCCGGATGGTGTGCAGCAGCTTACCCGTGAACTGGTGGAAACAGATGAAAAAACAGGCCGCTCCTATATTAAAATACCGGTAAGCGGCAGCTCAATTGTTGAAAATGCACTGGGCATGTTAGGAGCTTTTTTAAAGGGGATGAAGTGAGTTACAGGGGTTGACTAAAAAGGCTTGGTTTAAAGATATGCCACTAGGTCTCAAAGACACAAAGTCCTGATCTTCAGGTTTAATTTTCTTCGTGCCTTGGTGACTTCGCGGCAAAATACCACTTTTTGGTCAGCCCCTACCCAAACCTCTCTTACACCTGAAGCGCCTGCTTTACATCAAACCCAATAAAACAGGTTTCGCTTAGCCTAAAACTGAAAGGAGGAAAAATTTGTTTGTATTTATTATCCGTCAGCTCATATACTTCCACCGACTGATTATCGGGGTCTGCCATTAAATAATACCTTACTCCGCAAAATTCATAGAGGCTGAATTTGGTATTCCGGTCTTTTAACTGGGTACTTTTTGAAAAGATTTCCACAATCAATACCGGTGGTTTGGTAATATGACCGTCCTGGTCTAAAATACCGCAGGCAATTAAAATATCAGGTCTAATTACATTCGTTTCGTCAATGATCCAGTCCTCCTCGTACAAAACATGACAATCGCACGATGTTTTATGTTCTCTTAACGTAATATTAAAATAGGTAAGCAGGTTACTTCCCATCAACTGGTGCTTAATCAACGGTGCAGGGCTCATAGCAACAGGGGTTCCCTTAATTAACTCCCAGTCGCCTTCCCATAGTTTCCAATCCTTAACGGTATATGTTGGTATATACAAGTCCGGTGTCATGCTTCTTTGAAGATACGCAAAAAATATCGTTTCCAACCTGATTTTTAAAGCGCTTACAACTGAAAACAGATAGCCGATTGCTCATTGCTGAAGATGATCCCTATCTCAATACAACAGAATCTTTCACCGCACCGCAGGTAAGCATTTTACTGCCAAAGTAGGGATTCTTTATCTCAGTTGTACTGCTCAGCCAGTCGGCGCCGGCATCATTAAAGGCCATAGGACAGTGCAGGAGATATACTTTTTCTTTACCGTATCTCACTGTTCTGGTAAGGTCAAAGAGGTTGCCCGAGATCATTTGGAAAGCTTTGCGCTTGTTCTCTATATTGGATTCGCCTATCAAGCCTTCGCTTTCACTGCTGATACCGCTGGTATAAGTTTGTGCCGTGGGGATGATGATGTTACTGGTATCTATAGCCTTCAATTCATCAAGCTTCAGATCATGTACCGACTGAATAAGTGATGCAGCTTCCCGGTTGGCTGCAGCCGTATCGCTGGCAACCAGCGCATCGCGAAGCGCATAATACCGGTTAAGCACGTTTTCAAAAGAAGCATCAAAGGCCGCTGAATAGGAAGTGGCTTTTACAAGAGGTTGTTGCTCTTCCGTATTTTCCGGGGACTTTTTCTCGTTGCTGTTGCATGCAAACAACAACGTTGCTATAACATACAGTACCTTATTCATGAGTATAAAACTTTTTTACAAACCTACTGAAAAAGATCGTTAAAACAGGCTGAAAGGGCATTCAGAATTGTGATTATTTTCAGGCAGGATAACTAAAGGAACAGCGAATAAAAAGTAAAAACAGGGTTTGCAGCCCAATATGAACCCTCACTATGAGGCAAGAGCCGCATTTCCGATTTATGATTTTTTTATTTCTGAATTCTGGTACTCATACCTCCCACTACCTCATATCTCATACCTGATCGAACAGCGATGACAGCGGCCTTCTTTCCTATCCTGCCCCTCCGCCGGCTCCATATAAAAAATACATTTCCGTATGTAACCAAAGTAACCGTACAGCGAAAAGCTTTGACTGATTTTTGCCATCGAAAACCAGGTATAATTTTTCACCAACCGGCATTGTAATTAAAACGCATGGCAAAACAAATTCCTTACAAGGGCAGAACCTTTCCCTATCGTTTATTTCCGGTTCTGCTGCATAAAAAAATACTTACAAAAAGAATAAACAGCTTTACCCCTAAACTCACGGTACTTGCAACGATATTGTGCACGGGATATGTATTACAAGCCCAATCCGTAAAAGCACTGGATGTAAACGAAGCCATCCGTATGGCAACGGCATCCAACAGAAATATTTCCATGTCTGAACTGGACGAAAAAATTGCAGCGTTCAATTACAGACAAACAGCAGCCATATATCTTCCCCGGGCCACACTGTCGTATACGGCAATGGTTACCAACAACCCGTTACATGCATTCGGCATGAAGCTGCAGCAGCGCGGGATCAGCCAGTCCGACTTTAACCCGCAATTGTTAAACCATCCCTCCGGTACCCCGGATTTTGCCGCCATGCTAAATGTGCAGCAGCCCTTAATAAATATAGATATGCTCTACCAGCGTCGAAGCGCCGCACAGCAAATAGCATTATACCGGTATAAAACCCGGCGCAGTAAAGAATACATCACATTCCTGGTGCAACAGGCATACCTGCAGCTGCAATTGGCATACGAAGCCCAAAGCGTAATGGAGGAAGCGCAGCAAACGGTTCGGACTATTTATGCCTTCACCAACGACCGCTACAATCAGGGGTTGTTGCAGAAGTCGGATATACTGAATGCAGAAGTGCAGCTCAAAAACGCCGAAACGAATATTGCCGAAGCCGCAGACCATATTAAGAACGCCTCGGATTACTTAAGCGTATTGATGAACCAGCCTGCAGGAACAATATATACCACCACTCCCTTTCCGTCTGCACCTGTTATTGAAAAGACAACCGATCTTTTACCTCCGGGCAGGTCAGACTTTAAAGCCATGGAAGCCGCCATACAATCCTACAACCTGATGATCAAAAGCAGCAGGATGAGCTACCTGCCAAGACTAAACGCTTTTGCGAGCTACCAGTTCAACGACCGCAAGATCGCGGGATTCGGTGCCAATGCTTACCTGGCAGGACTGCAGCTATCCTGGGATCTGTTTAAAGGCAATCAAACCGGCAACAAAATCTCAGCACAAACTGCAGAGCGTGATAAGCTGGCAGAAGAGCTGGCAAAGCAAAAGGATGAAGCTGCCCTGGAATTAAGAAAAACACAACGCCAGCTAAGCCAGGCATCCTTTACGATACAACAGCAGGAAACAACAGTAGCGCTGGCTGCCGAAGCATTGCGCATACTTCAAAACCGGTATAACCAGGGCCTGGTGAACACTACAGACGTGTTAACAGCGCAAACCCAGCTGTCGCAACAAAAACTGTTTTACCAGCAGGCTGTGTATACCGCTCATGTAACAGCCGCATACCTGCAATTCTTAACCATTCAATAGCTTTTAAAAATGACCATGAAATTGCTTAGCAGTTCTTTTATTTTTCTTTTGCCTGCAGCCGCCGCTGTAATGATCAGTTCCTGTTCCTCTAAAGACAAGGGTGAGAAAGCAGGGCAAAACAGTATATCTCCCGTAGCTGTTACCGTTGCGCGTGCAAACATACAGGCATTGAATGGCATTAGCGTAAGTGGTCGTGTGGAAACTACTGAAACCGCCGGTATCAGCACAAGGGTAATGGGTAACATTATAAAGCTGAATGTAAAGGTGGGAGACCAGGTAAAAGCCGGGCAGGTGCTGGCCAATATTAATAACCAGGATATGGCCGCCAAACACGCACAGGCAGATGCCATGATAGCGGAAGCAGAAGCCAGCCTGCAAAGTGCCCAAAAAGACTATAACCGGTTTACGGCATTGTATAGCCAGCAAAGCGCTTCGGAGAAAGAGCTGGACAATATAACACTGCAATACAACGCCGCCAAAGCAAGAGTGGAAGCCGCAAAGCAAATGCGCAATGAAGTGAGCGCCATGATGAGCTATACCACATTGGTGGCGCCATTCTCCGGAATCGTTATACAAAAATCCGCAGAGCCCGGCACGATGGTGTCGCCGGGGATGCCGGTATTGACCATTGAAAAAAACGACAGCTACCAGGTAACAGCGGCTGTGCCTGAAACGGAGATCAGCAAGGTAAAGTTGAGTGACAGGGCACAGCTAACCGTCAGGTCTGCCGGTAAAACATTGAACGGCTATGTAACGGAGATCAACCCATCCTCGCAGTTGTCGGGCGGACAGTATATCATTAAGATCGCGATCCCGGATAAGGACAATCAGGGATTGTATTCCGGTATGTATGTAAATGTATTTATTGAAGGAGCGCACAATGCACAGAACGAAGCAGGCAGCAACAGGATACTGGTACCGCTGTCGGCAATCATACACAAAGACCAGTTACAGGGATTGTATACTGTTAGTGATGCCGGTACGGCTTTACTGAGATGGGTAAGGCTGGGGAAAACATATGGAGAAAACGTGGAAGTGCTTTCCGGCCTGAGCCCGTCAGAACAGTTTATTATTAAAGCAGATGAAAAACTGCATAACGGTACTCCCGTAACAATAAAAGAAACAATGTAGGGATACAGGCTGTTAAAAATAAACCCGCTCCGCAAAAGATATTATAGGATTACCAGCACTGAAATAAAAAATATGGAAAAAGGATTATCCGGAAATATAGCCAGGGCATTCATCAGGTCGAAATTAACCATTCTGCTGATGATCGCTTTTTTACTGATCGGCAGCTATGCTACTATGCTTATACCAAGAGAAGAAGAACCCCAGATAGAAGCGCCTGTTGTGGATATTATGCTTGCCTACCCCGGCGCCGGTGTAAATGAAGTAGAAACGAAGGTGGTGGCGCCCCTGGAAAAAACAGTTTCCAACATACAGGGAGTGGAATATGTTTATTCTACGGTAATGCAGGAGCAGGCTGTGCTTACTGTTCAGTTCTATGTAGGACAGGATATAGAGCGCTCCCTGGTAAAGCTTTACAACGAGCTATTGAAAAATATGGATCAAATGCCACAGGGCATTTCCGCTCCCCTCATTAAATCGAGGGCAATAGATGACGTGCCGGTACTGGGATTGACGCTTTGGAGTGAAAAATATAACGATCACGAGTTGCGGCAGATGGGCGAAGTGCTGACCAACGAAATAAAAAAAATACCCGATGTAGCGCATATCAATATCACAGGCGGGCGGAGCACAGAAATAAAAGTAATTGTAGATAAAGACAGGATGGCTGAGCACCATATTGATCTCCTGTCGGTGAGTCGGCAGATACAGGGCAACAATGCCCAGATGGTTTCCGGTGATCTGCTGAAAGCCAATACCGTTATAGCAGTAAAAGCAGGAAGCTTCTTAAGTACGGCCGAGGACGTGGCCAACCTGGTAGTGGGTGTAAGCCGGGAGCAACCCGTATACCTGAAGCAAATAGCCCGGGTGGAAGCATCACCCGAAACAGCCAGGCAGTACGTATTCTTCGGATATGGAGGTGCAGATACCGCCACATCACGGGGCAGCGGATCGGATCTTCCGGCCGTTACCCTGTCTGTGGCAAAAAGAAAAGGCGCCGACGCCATGCACCTGTCCGAAAGGATACTGGAAAAGATCGCGCATGTAAAAAAGGATATCGTTCCCGACGAAGTGCATATCACCACCACAAGAAATTACGGCGAAACCGCTTCGGAAAAAGTGAGCGAGCTCCTGCTTCATTTATTTATTTCTATTGTGGTGGTTACCCTGTTCGTTATGCTGGCTATGGGATGGAGAGGCGGACTGGTGGTCTTCTTATCGGTGCCGGTAACTTTTGCACTCACCCTGTTCACCTATTATTTAATGGACTATACGCTCAACAGGATCACGCTTTTTGCGCTGGTATTCATTACCGGTATTGTAGTGGATGATTCCATTATTATAGCAGAGAACATGCACCG
This sequence comes from uncultured Terrimonas sp., assembly GCA_964599035.1. GTDB lineage: Bacteria > Bacteroidota > Bacteroidia > Chitinophagales > Chitinophagaceae > Agriterribacter. The sequence continues at coordinate 15,734 of CAZREP010000090.1, forward strand.
GCACTTTAAGATGAAACGCTTACCCCTGCACCAGGCTGCTATTTACGCGATCAATGAAGTGGGCAATCCCACCATATTGGCCACATTCACCGTAATTGCTGCCGTGCTGCCGATGGCTTTTGTTTCGGGCATGATGGGACCGTATATGAGTCCGATGCCTATAGGTGCATCCATAGCCATGATGCTGTCGCTGATCGTGGCCCTTACGCTTACACCCTACCTAGGCTATATCTTCCTGAGAGAAAAAGAAAAACAGGGAAAAGCCAAAAAACCGGCGGTATTAGAACACTCGCCTATTTATAAAATATATAAAAAGCTGCTGAACCCTATGCTGCAAACGAGGTGGAAGCGCTGGGCTTTCATGACAGGCGTGGTCGTGCTGCTGCTGGGCTCACTGATGCTGTTTTATACAAAATCCGTGGCAGTAAAAATGCTCCCCTTCGATAACAAAAATGAATTCCAGGTGATCATAGATATGCCTGAAGGAACCACCCTTGAAAATACGGCGGCAGTGACCAGAGAAATAGCCGGTTATATTGCCAGGCAGGATATGGTTACCCATTACCAGGGTTACGTGGGCACAGCCGGCCCCATCAGCTTCAACGGACTTGTACGACACTACGACCTGCGCCGGGGCAATAACGTGGCAGACATACAGGTGAACCTCGTGAAAAAAAATAACCGTAAGATCCAGAGCCATGATATCGCCAAACAAATGAGACCGGGCATCCAGGAAATTGCACGGAAATTCAACGCCAATGTAAAGGTGGTGGAAGTGCCTCCCGGTCCGCCCGTGCTTTCTACCATTGTGGCGGAAGTATACGGGCCGGATTATGAGCAGCAGATCGCTTTGGCCGGCCAGGTAAAAGAAATGATCTCCGCCACTGCAGATGTAGTAGACATTGACTGGATGGTGGAAGATGAGCAGCAGGAATACCACTTCGAAGTGGATAAAGAAAAAGCCATGCGCTACGGCACAGCACCTGCGCAGGTAGTAGCCACCATGAATGCAGCGTTGTCCGGTCAACCTGCGGGGTTATTGCATACGCCCGCCTCTTACCGGCAGCAAAACATTGTACTGCAGCTTCCCGACAGCGATAAGCAGGATATGGGAGACCTGCTTGGTCTTAAAATAACAGGGCAGGGAGGCAATACGATACCGTTGGGCGATCTGGTGCAGGTCTCCAAAGGCAGCAAAGCCAAAAGCATTTACCGCAAGAACCAGAAAAGAGTGGTATATGTTTTGGCCGATATGGCCGGAAAGCTGGAAAGCCCTTTCTATGCCATGAGCAAAGTGTCTGATCAGCTCAAAAACATTCCGCTGCCTGCCGGGTACAGCTTAACGGAATCATACAATCAACAGCCGGAAGCAGAAGATCAATTCAGCTTAAAATGGGATGGCGAATGGCAGATCACCTACGAAGTGTTCAGGGATCTGGGGGCCGCCTTTTTAGCAGCCATCATTATTATTTACATGCTCATCGTAGCATGGTTCCAGAACTTTACCGTACCGGTTGTAATGCTGGCGGCCATTCCCTTATCACTTGTAGGTATTGTGGCAGGGCACTGGATGATGGGTGCATATTTCAGCGCCACCTCCATGATCGGATTTATAGCCCTTGCAGGAGTGATGGTAAGAAATTCACTGCTGCTCATCGACTTTACGGATATCCGGTTAAAAGACGGTGTGCCATTGCAACAGGCCATTTTAGAAGCGGGAGCCGTAAGAACCACCCCCATTTTACTAACTGCAGGCGCGGTGGTGCTGGGAGCAGTTGTCATTTTATTCGACCCTATTTTCCAGGGGCTTGCGATTTCACTGATGGGCGGCACCATTACTTCTACTTTTTTAACCTTGCTTGTAGTGCCGCTGCTTTATTACAGAATGAAACGCAATAAAAACCAGGAACGCTCATCCGTTTCACCAACTTAAATAAAGCATATGAAATTATTAATGGTAACAAGCCTGAAAGAATACCAGCAAAAAGTGGCTAAAATATTCGAGCAAACGGGCATAAAAGTATTCAGCGTTACGGAAACGACCGGATTTAAAGAGAACGGCTTCCAGGGCATTATGGAAGGATGGTATGCCGGGGGTATCGGGCATTACGATTCTGTTTTCCTGTTCAGTTTCACCGAAGATGGGAACGCCGCGAATGCGCTGGACCTTATAAAAGAATACAATGCCGGCAGCGAATGCAAATTCCCGGTCAGGGCATTCATTATTCCTGTGGAAAAATCAAGCTATTGATCATCTTAAAAAAGTATTATGCGGGAAAAGATAGTAAGGGTGGTAGCCGGAACCCTGGTAATGGCAAGCGTACTGCTGGCCGCCTTTGTTAATATGCATTGGCTTTGGCTGGCTGTTTTTGTAAGCGCAAACCTGATACAGTCCTCATTTACCGACTTCTGTCCGCTCGAAAAGATCCTTGACCGGCTGGGAGTCGCTCCTTCGGGCAAGTCAAGCTGCGATTAACGGTAATGGTAGTACGACGGAAGAGGGGAAGCACAGAGAAAGCAAAAGAGCTGAAAACAAAAGTAATATTGCCACAAAGTCACTAAGACGCGAAGAAAATAAAACAAACCTGAAGATCAGGATTTTGTGTCTTCGTGCCTTAGTGGCATCCCTTACAGACAGTGCTTTTTAGTGAGCCGTATTTTAAACCTATATAATTTTCACCAGGGGTAAATATGCCCATGCTTCTTGCCGGCAACATAAAAAATCCCCGTTGCATAACGACAACGGGGAGAATCTAAAAAGTTGTGAAACCTTATTGACCTGCTATTATATGTATCTTAAAGTTGATCTCGTCACTGATCAGATCATCCTTCATCCCTTCATAAGCCACGCCCCAGTCTTTACGGTTAATATTAAAATCGGCTTTGGCGGCAAATTTAGTGGTGCTGCTTTCTATTACATCCGCTTCATAGGTGATGTTTTTTGTGGCATCGCGAAGTGTAAGGTTGCCGGCAACAGCTATTTTATTATTACCCAGATCTTTTACTTCCGTAATTTCAAATTTGCTGGTCGGATATTTTTCCACCGCAAAAAAATCATCCGATTTCAGATGCTTCTCCAGTTTCCCTTTGTATTCGGGATCGGTGAGATCTTTATTCTCAAGAGAAGCCATATCAACCATAAAAGAGCCGCCCGCCAATTTACCTTCATTCAGGATCAGCTCACCGCTGTGAAGGTTGATAGTGCCCGTGTGCTGACCGGTTACTTTTTTGCCCAGCCAGGTAATAGAAGAGCCTGCAGGATCAACTGCCAGCTTATCTCCTACCACTACTTCTGCCGCAACGGCATCTTTGGTTTCAGCCTTATCCCCCTCGGGATTGCTTACGCAGCTTGTTGCCAGCGCGGCAATGGAAAGAAAGAAAAATACTTTTTTCATTTTGGTTTTTTAATTTAAATACAAAAATAGTGTTCAAACATTAATTGTAAAGATACCGGTGTTAAAATCCATTTAAAATGCTTTTCTGTACCGCAATACCTGTTCCTGAAAGTCTAAACCTATTCTTGTAACTACCACCAATGCCGCCCACCCGGACGGGCACGAAAGTATTAGTATAAATTCTGTACAACACACTATCCTTGTCCTAACATTTTAGAAGGAGATAGCCATGAATTCCATCGTCCCGCCCAAGGGCGGGATGATTTATGGGTACAACAAGAATATAGCCATTAATTATAAACCCGTTATTTTCTTCTTGTTACTTTTTTGCGGAAAAAAGTAACCAAAAAGCCGCCCGAAATCGATTACGG
>CAZREP010000091.1:0-19078 GCA_964599035.1 uncultured Terrimonas sp.
ACTCAAAATCTGGTATTGGCAACAATGTGCAGGTTCGATTCCTGTTCCGGGCACACTGGTTACCAACTGTTTAAAAGGATGCAACGTTGCATCCTTTTATTTTTTGAAGCAAATAGTTGTACTTTTATCCTCTAAGCCAGATATTCATTCATGTCAGTAGACGATCTAATGAATAAGGCATTAATTTGTTAAACCGGCTATAGCCCAAGAAAGACAATATAAAGACAAATTCCTGACCCTTGCCCAACCACAACCCTGAACCTGATTATTACTTTATACGTTTGTTCTGTTGGACGCTCTTACTATTATTAAGCACCACTCTGCATGGACAGATCATTATGACCGTTGCGGGTAACGGCACTTATGGATATTCTGGAGACGGCGGCCCTGCCGTGCAGGCTTCGATGTTACTTACTGAAGGTAAAATATTACATGTTCATTAATATCCGGCGAGAGCTGCCTGACCAAGAATAACGTGCTAAGCAATTTGATTACAACGACTGTTAACGCTGCGGTGTTGCCCACTATTTCTATTACGCCATCTGCTAACGATATATGTTCCGGCACACCTGTTACCTTTACAAGCACTGTTGCTAATGCAGGCACCGCACCATGTTTACTCATGGTTTAAAAACAACGTTGCTCAGATACCGGTTGGAGGCAGCAGCGATACCTATACCGATGATGCACTAAGAGACGGAGATGTTATCGTTTGCAAATTGATGTCAAATGAGCGCTGTATAACAGAACACACCGTTTCCAGTAATCCCGTCAGGATATCTGTTTAGGAAGACAAAAAACTTATCATTATGGTTTTCATTCATAGGTAAGCTGTTAAGAAACTGCCGGCAGGATTATTTTCTTTTAAACGCTATGTACCTGGCTTCGGCTTTTACAATATTGTTTAAAAAAGCTTTCATTTGCGGGTATTGAGCTGCCGGTATATCTTCTCTCTGCAAAGACGATTTTCTTTGTATCGTCATGCGATTGGGGTTTTTCACAATATACTCAAGGCTGTATTTATTATTACCGAACGTAAATTTTTGATTTTTAGGAAGCTCAATAAATTTATACCCTGCCGGTATCTCAATATCAATCACCGTTTCGTAATCATCTACGTCTTCATACCGCCAGTATTCAACAGGGAACTTACGCTGACTGGCTGAAAAATTATCAACAGTGGCTACCATATCCTCAAAGGGTATTTTGAACATATTCATGCTTCCTACCTCTGATACTTCGTTTTGCACAACATAGGTGTAGCTGTAGCGTAATGAATCCGACGACTCGCCGATATTTTTAAAATCTACATCCTTTAAGGTGATCGCATTTTTATATCTCGAGCTGACAGTTCTTTCCATTTCTTCCATCTGCTTCTCTTTTGAAAGGTCGGAGTATGTATATTTCAGGGAAGAGATTAAGGCTCCCGATTTATAAACATCCGTCGTGATCTCCACATCATCTCCCTGCACTTTCAGGCTCGATCTCCTTTTAATAATATCTTTTACACGGTTAGGGCTTATGATTTGCTCAAGCTGAAGACTGCCTGGTTCGTCACTCTTTGAAGGAATAGTAAGCGCAAGGGCCTTGTAAAGACCAGGCGGCAAACTCCCAAATGGCAGATTATTGTCGGTAAGCTCCAGATAATACATTGAACCATCAAGCCTGGTTTTTACAATACAATGGTTAAACTCTACAGACGGAAGATCCATTGCGTTTCTTCCGTAATCGCGCGTGGATACCAGCATCATATTACATTTAATGCCGGCCATTTTTGTCAGTGCCGTAAACAAAGCCGACAGGTCTTTACAATCGCCAAGCCCGGTATTAATGGTAGTACCCGGTTTTTGCGGAAGGTAAGCACTTTGCCGGAATGATACCGAGCTATACCTGATATTCTGTTGTATATAATTGTAGATGGATATTGCGGTTTGTTTTTGGCTTAAGCCCGACACACCATTGGGAAAGAGCGTATTAAAAACCTCTTGTACGTCAAAATCATCCTCTGTTCTTTTAGCTGAAAGATCACTGTACCAATTAGCGATCGTATTCCAGTCGGGTACCGTAGATACGGTAACAGATGCACCCACATCTCCCAATGTAGGCATATAAGGCTCGCTCTTCAGGGCGGGAACATTATTCAATTGCCAGGTATACAAGGTAAAGTCTTCCGGATGACTTATTGCTGGTGTAACAGAGGTATTGAGGGTGGTATGATTTATTTTAACATTATTGGCTACCATTAGCCCGAAGCGGGACGTCATTTCAGGCACAAAGCTGTTAAGAATAAATTTATGCCAGTAATGACTGGACAATCTGCCTTGCAGGTAATGCTGCAGCTTATATCTCAGCACAATTACATCTCCGGCCTCAAGCCCTGTAAATACAATATTATTATTACTTTGCTCAGCGGGTGTTTTTGTTCCTGATTTTTTTATTGTTTCTGCCTTTTCAATGATCAGGTAAGATGAGTTTGAGTTATACGATATGCTGCTTTCTTTCCAACTGTCAATACCTTTCTGGTTATTGATCTTTATAATGAGCGTATTCAACTCTTCTGAAGCGCCTTCCGGGTATACGATACCAAGCTGTTCATTCAATATATAGTAATAGTCGTGGTCTTTGATCGTATCCGCTGCATTTTTAACGAGGTCGTCGGTATGGTATTCCGGGAAGGATTTCCACAACGAAGGTTTGTTTTGCAGCTCTCTTATTTTTTCACGTGACGTATATTTATTGGCGTTGAAGTAAACTGCCTTCTTAAATGCATCGATAGCCTCATTTTTTTGCTGCATATTCTGGTAATAGAAACCAAGGTTTTCCCAGTAAGTGGGCGAATAGGGTGATAGCTTCAGCACCTGCTTACCGGTTTCTGCAGCTTTCGAATAATTTTGCTGGTTATAATAATACAAAGCAATTATATTAAGCCGTTCTGCATCGTAGGGGAAATCTTTTGCCAATGCCTGTAAAATTTTAAGCTGCTTTTCAGGCAGGCCCTGTTGCTGGTAAGCATCCGCAAGGTTTTTGCTGATATTAAAATCAAAATTCTTTTTCAGATAGGTTTCATATACTTCAAGCCCGCCCTTCATATCCTGGTAGGCCTTGGTTTTTACATTATACATCAACTCAACGGACCTGGCATTTTCAGGATCTTTTTGATAGGCGGTTTCAATTGTTTTTACCAGCTCATCTATTTTATTCTGTGTGCCTAATAACTTTATCCTGTACTCAAACACATCATCATCTTCCCCAAAGGCAGAAATATATTTATTGATCTCTTTTTCTGCTTCATCGTATTTTTCCAGGTTCATCATCTCATCTATCCTGAAGTTGATGGCGAGAGGGCAGTCGGGATTTTTTATTTTCAGGTTTTCTATCTCCCTTGCCAGCATGGTCCGGTTTTTCTCCTTCGTATAGCACAGCAACAGAGAAAACCTTACCAGGGGATTATCGGGGTATTTTTTCATCAGTTTTTCCATAATGCGGCGCGACGCGGAAGTTTGCTGGTTGCGCAGGTATACTTCATTCAGCAATAAGTAGTTGACTATATTGTCGGGATCGTTTTTGACCTTTTCTTCAAAATATAATTCTGCAAAATGTTTTATGGTATGTAGGGGTGCTGCGTTCGTTTGTTGCCTGGAGTATTGCTGGATCGCTCTGCTATACTTCAAACCTTCTATCGTTTCGTAATTGTCGTTGGTAAAACGCACAATGAAATTGGGATAATCGATGTCTGTATAGGCGAGTTTCACCAATAGCCGGTTGTAGCCTTTTTTTAGGTCAACATAATTTTTGTAGTAGTCGAGCTCTGTGATAGCCTCCTCGGAGGCACTGATAACAGGAGTATCGTTTACCCATATTTTAAGTGCTCCGCTGCAGCCTGCATTTAATAACACCTTCATATCCCCGGGCGCTTCTACGAAACACTGAGCGTAAACAACAGCCGTGGCACCCTGAAGGTAAGCGTTTATCGATGTCCATCCGTCTTTATCCATTTCCACGGGAGAGAACCAGCTTATCTGCGCGTTATTGGCAGATTTAAATACCGCGCCGGCTTCAGGATGTTGCAAGGGTCCGAACTCCTTGTCAAAACCACTGCCCGATAAATTATCGAAAGTGCCCACCATTTGCCATGCTGGTCCAACGGCTCCCATTTTTTCATATTCTGTATAACGTTGGTCCATCCTGTTGGTGGCATACAGATGCCAGGACATTACATACCGGCCTGCCGATTTCAGAGAGCCGTTTACATTTTTATCAGATAGCAGCTTTTCAAGCAAACTAAGCTGAGCCGGGGTTTTCTTGCCATACGCCCCCAAAACCGCCTTATTAAACCAAAGGGCAAACAGGTAGGGGTTAACATCTTTTACTTTCTGGTAAAGCGAAGAAATGAAGTCTGTTTGCCGCCCTTCCCTGCCTTCAAAAGTGGCAATTAAAAGATGGGTCGCATATGCGTCTGCGGCTACACCGGGGTCGTTAATGGCTTTTTTCAGCAAAGCCTTTGCCTGGGGTATATCATTCTTATGCAACGCCATCCAGGCATTCTCATAATCATTACCTAACACAATGGTGCAAAAAACTACTAAGAGGCAGGTACAGAAGTTAGCTTTTTTTAACATACTAAGGGTTTAAGAGGTTGTTTATATAGGCTTGGGTCTTCATCTAACGCTGTTATCCTGCCGGAAATTGCAGATTACATGGTATCCATAAGGAGAATACAGCCCGGGAATCTCTTTTATTCTTTCTTCCTTTACAAAATATAAATACTCTGCAAAGGTTAAAAAAAACTTTAACAGTGGAATATATGATTTTAGTATCCCGGGATTTCCGGAGAACGCTATCTGACAATTCTACCGTTTTACCTACCAGGAGGAAGAAGATGATGCAGGTCTGCGTACTGCGAACTCAACCTAGTAAAGCAGTGCAATTAAAAAAATTGTGCAGTTAAATAACTGCATGTATATTTGCAGTTAAATAGCTGCATAATGGAATTACGAAGGGATGTTTTCCAGGCCATTGCCGATCCAACGCGGCGCGCCATCCTTACCCTGGTGGCGCTTCATGCCATGACACCCGGCGCCATAGCAGAAAATTTTAATTCATCGAGGCAAACCATTTCCAAACACCTGCAAATCCTCACCGAGTGCGAGCTGCTTAAGCAGGAGCAAACCGGCAGGCAAATTTATTATCACCTTAACCCGCAAAAAATGAAAGCAATTGCCGACTTTATTGAGCCCTTCCGCAACAGGTGGGACGACCGGTTCAATAAGCTGGAAGCCGTAATGAAAAAATACAGATCAAAAAAATAACATTCACATGGAACGGAAAACAAAAGTGCATGCCGAAGACGGTAAACAGGAAATACGGATCACCAGGGAATTCGACCTGCCATTGCCATTGCTTTTTAAAGCCTATGCCGAACCCGGCCTGGTGGAGCAATGGATGGGAACCAAAGTGTTGAAGCTTGAAAACAAGAAGCACGGCGGCTACGAATTTGAAACATCCGACGCCAGTGGCAGCGTGGTATTCCGGGCCCATGGCACCATCCACGAGTTTGAGCCCAATGCCCGCATCACCCGCACCTTTGAAATGATGAATGTACCTTTTGACATTCAGCTGGAGTTCCTGGAATTTGAACCGATGGGCAACGAGCGCAGTAAGCTCACCATGCATATCATATTCCGGTCTGTGGAGCTCCGTGACCAGAGGCTGAAGCTGCCTTTCGCTTACGGTATCAATATAGCGCACGACAAACTCCAACATATCGTAAACAAATTAAAATAACCATCATGACAAAAAACAATCCGGTTACCGGCAAAACAGGTAAGATCATCTACTGGAGCGCTACTGCATGGCTTGCATTGGGGATGTTATCCACCGGTATCGTACAGCTTATTAAAACGAAGGAGGAGGTAGATCTGATGATCGGCCTGGGTTACCCGCTTTATATCCTGACCATCCTTGGAGTGTGGAAATTTCTGGGCGTGGCTGCGGTGCTGGTGCCCCGGTTTCCTCTCCTGAAGGAATGGGCCTATGCAGGCTTTTTCTTTGCGATGACAGGCGCGATCTTTTCCCATATAGCCGTTGGCGACAACGCCTCAACATTGTTTGGCCCGGTATTGCTGTTAATACTTACGGTGCTGTCGTGGTATTTCAGGCCAGCCGGCAGGAAGATCATCCCTGCTCAGCAATAGCGCCTATTCATGAATAAATCATATACCAATGAATCCAAAAGCAGACTGGTACTTTCACAAAAATGAAAAATGGCAGCAAGAGATCGGGCTGTTAAGGACTATTGCGCTCGACTGCGGATTGGAAGAAACATTGAAATGGGGTTGCCCCTGCTACACTTTTCAGAACAGCAACGTTGTGTTGATTCATGTATTTAAAGCCTATTGTGCATTCCTTTTTTTTAAAGGCGCTCTCTTGAAAAATACCGAAGGTCTTCTTGTTCAGCAAACGGCAAACGTACAGTCGGCACGCCAGATCAGATTTACCAGCGTACAGGAAATAAAGAAGCTGACCCCCACGCTCAAAGCCTATATTCATGAAGCCATTGCAGTGGAAAAAGCCGGCTTGAAAGTAAAGCTTAAAAAAATGGAAGACTATGCCGTTCCAGAAGAATTTCAGCATGTGTTAGATCACAATCCCACCCTGAAAGCTGCCTTTAAAGCACTGACACCCGGACGACAAAGGGCCTATCTTTTCTATTTTGCACAGGCCAAACAAGCCAAAACCCGTGTGTCGAGAATTGAAAAATATATGCCCCGGATCCTTTCCGGAAAGGGAATGGATGATTAAGAAAGGAAATCATGCGCCCGGCGATAGGAGAAGAAAAAATTGCCGGCTATCATCAAAGATGCGGCTGCAAAAAAGAATACCTTGCGCATGCTGCTTCGCTGCATACGCTGCGAGAACTATGCAACAATTTACTGACCATTACTTTTAAACACACAAAACTCACATTAAATATCAGCAACATGAAAAGCCATAAAAACCAACTTACCCCTTCACAGGCTGAAGCGCTATTGAATATACTGCAGTCTCGCTTTGAAAAAAACAGCGATCGTCATAAAGGCATTGAATGGAATAAGGTACAATTAAAGCTGGAAGCCCATCCCGGAAAGCTGTGGTCGCTCCATGAAATGGAAATAACGGGAGGTGAGCCGGATGTGGTTGGCATGGATAAAAAGACGAATGAATACATTTTTTACGATTGTTCCGCCGAAACACCCAAAGGCCGGCGGAGCATTTGTTACGACCACGAAGCGCTGAACGCAAGAAAGGAACATAAGCCTGAAAACAGCGCTATGGACATGGCAGCAGCAATGGGTATTGAGCTCTTAACCGAAGAACAATACCGGGAGCTCCAGCAATTGGAAGCTTTTGATTTAAAGACCTCAAGCTGGATACTCACCCCTGCCGCCATCCGCAAGCTCGGCGGAGCGCTGTTTTGTGACCGGCGGTACGACCATATATTTGTATATCACAATGGCGCTGAATCTTACTATGCCGCAAGAGGATTCCGCGGGTCGTTGAAGGTTTAAAAGATATTAAAATTGTATACGGTAATTGAAGTTTGGCCAGAAACCCAGCTGGTTTTGAGTACGGATCTTCCCGGCACGACTGTCATACCACTGGTTTAATACGTTTTTATGATTGCTGACGTTTTGAAAATCCACGAAAAACTCCTGCGTAAACCCTTTATTATTCATCCTGTAAGTAAGCTTCAGGTCAATACGGAAGTAAGTTCTCGTACGTTCTTCAAAAGACCTGGCTTCATCATACACCGCTTTGCCTGCTTCCCGGGATGCTGTCTCAATGATCGGGGTATAACGCTTTCCTCCCGCAGCGGTTACTTTGATATCTGCCGCTATGGTATGAATATCACGCAATGTCCACTCCTTACCGGCTAATGTATTCACCACATAATTTCCGTTAAAAACAGTGTTATGAGTAATCCCGTTACTTCCCTTGTATTTCGAATCAAAAACAGAAACGGTTGCCAGTACATAATATCCATTTGAAAACGGCTTTTCTACAGTAACTTCTATTCCGTAATTGGTCCCCTTACCTTTGTTTACCAAACTGTCTTCCAGCCCTGCACCATAACCGGCGCCTATATTAAGAGCCGACCAGTCGGTCATTCGTTTTTCCACAGGCACCTTTTGCAGTAGTTGCGCATATGTTTCCACTTTATATTTCCAGTTGCCTTGCAGCACCTGCTCCCATCCTGCCACTATATGATGGCTTTTTGTGAAATCGAGGTTGCGGTTGGTTTTCACATATGCTTCTCCCACCCGTGTTTCATGAAAATAGGTCATGAGCGTCTGCATCTGGCTATGCATACCGTATGCCAGTGTAAAAGCTCCGGCATTTTGCAGGGTATAACGAATTCCCAGCCGACTTTCAGCTGTTGCCTTTTTATTCAAAGCAAGATACTGGCTGTATATCCCCGTATTTAAAGTAAACCGGTTGCTGAACCGGTGCTGCCATTGCGCATACCCGCGCAGCAGCGAAGTATGATTTTTTTCCGTTAAAAACGGGATAAAGCCGTATGCCGCATCACGGATGCTGTCTGTATAACTGTAATGCAGCTGATCTGCCATAACGCCTGCCGTTAAGCGATCGCTGGCAGCAAATTTTTTATTTACCACGGCACTCACCATATAACGCCATTCATTGCCGTTTTCACGATAATTTTTATGAGGATTGCTGTCTGTATCCAGGGAATCCTGGCGTGTGGTAACATTTGCCCCCGTAGCCGCCACCGTTAATGTATAGGAAGTAGTGCTGTTAAAGAAGTAGGTATGCTTAATGCCTGCTACCCCCATTTTTGCACTATTATAAAGATCATGATAGGGGTCGTTGTAAAAGTTGCCGGTATCCTTCAGGTCGCCCTTAAAACTGATCTTACTGGCGCCTCCCATACCAAACAGGGTGAACTGCCCGGTATTTTTGGTTGGTACATCAATCTTAAAACTCATGTCCTGGTAACGGGGCACTGCAGCGCCGGTGCCTACATCAACGCCCAATGATTTCAACAGTCCGGGAATGCTGTAGCGGTAATACACCAGGTAAGAGGCGCGGGATTTTTTGCTGACGGGCCCTTCTGCTCCCAGCTCCAGCCCGTTAAATCCCGCCTGGCCGGTGAATTCTCTTTTGTTGCTGTTTCCTTTACGTAAACTCAGATCAAAAACCCCGGCTGTTGCATTGCCATAGGAAGCCGGAAATGCACCCGTGAAGAAAGCAGACTGCCCGATCACATTGTTGTTCAACATTCCTACGGGGCCACCGGTAGCTCCGAGGCTGCCAAAATGATTGGGATTGGGAATATCTACGCCCTCCAGCCGCCACAACAGCCCTAATGGAGAATTACCGCGAATAACAATATCATTCCCACTGTCGTTTGCGGTGCCCACTCCTGCAAAATTGGCTGCCATACGGGCTACATCGTTGCGGCTGCCGGCATAACGTCGGGTATCCTCCGCATTAAATGTGGTGGCGCTTACCGTAGCCATCTGGCGGTTGATCAGCTTTTCACGGCCTGTTACAACGATCTCCTCCTGGGTAACCCCCAGCTTTTCTAAAACTTCAAGTGCCAAAACGGTTTCCTTACCCGATTCCACCACAATATTCGGCAATACCAAAGGCTCGTACCCCACATGACTCACCTGTATGCCTACACGCCCCACCGGCACATGATATATTTCAAACGCCCCGCTGCTGTCTGTAAGCGTGCCCAGGCTTGTACCTGTAACCAACACGGATACCTGCTCCACGCCTCTTTTTGACTGCTGGTCTGCAATAATGCCCCTGACCGTTTGGGTTTGCTGCTGGCAAAGCGCCGGAACTCCTTTCCCTATAAGCAGTATGATCAATAAGATGATTTTTTGCTGCCCAAAATTACACTTCATAAATTTTTATTTTTTGGCAATGACAGCGCAAAACTATTGTACGTTACAGATCCGCTCCGGCTTAGGGGCGAGTGACAACCATTAAGGGGCGAGCTGCAATTTGGGATGAACGGCATGGTCAGATGCACCGGCTTTTATAGCTTTACAGCCGGTTACCAGGCAGGGCGACATGGGGTTTGAGGCAGGGAGTACAGCCTGTTTATAGAATGAATTTTCAAAAATCATGTATTGGGGTATTTTTTATAAACCTTTCCCATTAAATACCTGGCGCTGGTATAGCCAGCGCGGTATGGGGTTTGGCCTGTTTGTGTTCTTATTCCTGTTTTTATTCAAGCCCTTTTCCCTGCACCTTTACAACCCAACACAACTATTATATACGGCAGCAACCTACGGCATCATTACCGGCCTGGTAATATTTACAGGCGGCTGGATCTTTATCAACTGGATTGCTCCGCGAATACCGGAGGATACATGGACCCTCGGCAAACAGATTGCCTGGAATATGCTGTTAATGGTATGCATTGCCCTGCTGAATACATGGGTCACGCAGTTGCGCCATCAGGTATCGCTGCCATTGTGGTGGTATTTCTCCATGCTCAAATGGGTGGTGATGCTGGGTATTTTCCCGGTTGTGGTCACTGAGCTGCTTTCTTATAACCATTACCTGCGACGTCATATCAGGAATGCGTCGGAGCTGTCGCAAATGGTGCAATGCATCCCGCCTGCCGGTGATGCGGGTTTTGCGAGGGGTGTTTCGCCCGGTTTCCGGCCAGGCAATGGTCTGCCCAAAGCAGATCACCATGCAGCAGGCGTTAAAAAAAGTACCGACTTCCGTGACTATAGTCTTGTTTTAACCGGCGAAAACCAGGGCGATATGCTGAAAATAGCATGCAGCAGTTTGCTGGCGGTACAGGCGCTGGACAATTACGTGAATGTATACTGGGAGCAAAACGGTGAGCTGCAAGCCTCCATGCTGCGAAATACGCTCACCAATATTGCCGGACAGCTAAGCGAGGTGTCTTGTGTATACCGCAGTCACAGGGGATGGCTGGTGAATACCAAAAAAGTTACAAAGGTAGAAGGGAATGCGCAGGGACTGAGACTGTTCCTTAGCTTAATGCCCCAACCCATACCGGTATCCCGCGCCAATATTGCCGGTTACCGGAAGCTGGCGGAGTATCAACGCATAACAACGGGCAATTAGCGCAACCTCTTTATTTGGGATCGTAGCTCACCATCCATTCAATTCCATATTTGTCCCTGAACATACCAAAATATGAACCCCAGGGACTGTCAGTAATCGGCATTTCAATTTGCCCCTCTTCAGAAAGCCCGTTGAATAGTTGATCTGCTTCTTCTTTACTTTCTGCACTAATACATATTTTAGACCTGTTTTCATTTTCATTTGTTCTGCCCATATGTTCAGGTACGTCGTTTGCCATTAAAAGATTTTCCCCGATAGGCAGCGCAATGTGCATTATTTTATCAGCCTCATTTTCTGCTATCGGTAATTCGCTGCCTGGCAAATCTTTGAAACGTATAATCTGTGTAAGTTCTCCACCAAATACGGATTTGTAAAAATTGAACGCTTCTTCGGCATTGCCGTTGAAATTAATGTGAGGATCGATACGTGCCATAATTTTTATTTTTTGTACCCGAAAATATCACTTAACCACAAAGAAAATGGGGTATAAAAGCGAAAGAAAAGAGGGCATTTGCGACACCCCGATAAGCTGCGCTGATGTTTACAATAGTAACAACAGGGTTCCCCCAATTGGCAGGGTTTCCTGAATACATTTTAACTGTTGTATAGAAGCGAACAAAAAGCCGGGCATATATTCGTTGCCCCGCCATATAGGACCGAATATTGTATGCCGTTTTATATTATGCAACTCTTATTTTTCCTTCTCTTATTTGCTGCATAAAATTTTTCTTTTCAGCCAATGTCATTCCTTCCATCATCTTTGCCATTTTTTCTTTAACGGCTCTGAAAAATGAAACACTGTCAAATGTTTTTACTTCTTTAGTTGTTGTCATTTTTTAAAAACTCTAATGGTGAACGAATATCAATTAAAGTATCTATCATTAACCGCTAAGTTAACGGCTTTTGTCGGCTTGAAGTGATTGGCTGCGTATTGCCTGCAACATTAATATTGTCTCTGTACTAAAAACAAGGCAAGCTCCTGCAGGGGTTGTTTCCGGCTGCTGATCACAGCGATATCTTCGAGATGCTGCAGGGCCAGGCTCAGGTATTTGTCTTTCAGGTTTTTTGCCCACAGGTCTACCTTACAATCCACAAAAATTTGCACTACCCTGTTCACCTTATCGGGGGGATCTTCTTTCATTAAACGTAATAATTCCTTCTTTTGTACCGGCGCTGCCACTTCAAGCGCCTGTATCGTAAGAAAGGTTTTTTTATTGGCAATAATATCGCCGCCGGGCTGCTTGCCAAATTTGTCCGGATCGCCGAAGGCGTCTAAATAATCATCCTGCAGCTGAAAGGCAATGCCCAGGTTTTTACCAAAAGCGTACAAATGATCCTGGTTACCCTCTCCGCTCCCACCCAGCATGGCGCCCATTTGTATGCTGGCGGCAAGCAGCACCGAGGTCTTTAAAGTGATCATGTGCAGGTATTCGTCAAAGGTCACAGTGGATCTTTCTTCAAAATCCATGTCCAGCTGCTGGCCTTCACACACTTCCCTCGCGGTTTTATTAAACAGGTGCATGATCTTAGGCAGATGCAGGGGATTAACCCTGCTTAAATATTCGTATGCAGTCACGATCATTACGTCGCCTGCAAGCAGGGCCGTCGGCTCATTATACTTTGCATGTACCGTTTGCTTCCCGCGCCTTAGCGGCGCCTTATCCATAATATCGTCGTGTATCAGCGTAAAATTGTGGAACAACTCCACCGCATGCGCCACATGCCATGCATCGGGTTGAATGGTGTCAAATAATTCATTACCCATAAGGCATATCACCGGGCGGATCCGCTTTCCCCCGATTGACAGAAAATAGGTTGCCGGGTCGTATAAAGAAGGAAGTGTACCAGGGAAATGCCTGGTATTGAATTTTTCGGAAAATTGTTTTGCTAAGGTTTCAAATGAATGCATAATGTTTTTATATACAAGAAAGCACCAAGAACCAAATTACAAGAACCAAATAAATTTCAAATTCGAAAACTAAACCCCGAATGTTCGGGGCGAAATCCGAAGCCTGAACTCCGAATGTTCGGAGCGAAATCCGAAAAAGAAGCACTACGGATTAAATGAAACACAAATCAGAAATCACCAAATCAGAAATCCAAAAATGGTTGCCTCTACCCTACACCTTCCGCCCTACACCTTATACCTATCTTCAATCTGAAACGGATTCAACCGTAAACTAAAAATCATAAACTCCCAAACTTCCAACGAAATGTAATTTCAAATTTCCAATATCAAATCTCAAATCTATCTTCTCTTCCTCCCCTCTTTACTTTTAGATGGTTTTATTTTTCGCGCCTGGTCTCCATTATTTGCATTATCGCCGGGCTTTAGCACCCATTCATAATCCAGCTGTCTTTTTCCCAGGTCGGACGATATCACTTTAATCCATACTTTGTCGCCTATCCTGAATGTTCTTCCGCTTCTCCTCCCGGTAAGACAATACTCCGCTTCTACCAGCCTGAAATCGTCATAGTCGAGCAGGCTCTGAATGCCTACCAGCCCTTCGCATTTATGCTGTACCGTTTCCACCCAAAAGCCAAACGCCGCCACCCCGCTGATCACCCCTTCAAATTCCTCACCTATATATTGCTGCATAAATTCAACCTGCTTGTATTTATTGGCCGCTCTTTCAGCTTCCATAGCCGATCTTTCCCGCACGCTGCTGTGCAGGCATTTCTCTTCCATCTTTTTGTCCGCTTTCGGATGTCCGTCGAGCACTTCCTGTACAATACGATGTACCATGATGTCGGGATAGCGTCGTATGGGGGAGGTAAAATGACAATAGTTTTCGAAGCCTAAACCATAGTGACCAATATTTTGTGTTGTGTAGGCCGCTTTGGCCATGGTGCGTATGCCTAATTGCTCAAGCACGTGCTGCTCTGGTTTCCCCTGCACTTCCGCAAGCATCTTATTGAAGGAAGCCGCTATGCCGGCAGGCGTTTTGGTATCAAAGCGATGTCCGAACTTTTTAGCGAATTCAACAAAGGGCAAAAGCTTTTCTTCATCCGGCGTATCATGCACCCGGTAGGGAAAGGGGAGCGGCTGTTTATTGATCTTTACCTTTTCTGCCCGCGCAGCCACGGTTCTGTTGGCCAGGAGCATAAACTCCTCGATCAGCTGGTGCGCCTCTTTACTTTCCTTAATAACGATGCCGGTGGGCTTTCCCTCCCCGTCCAATGTAAACCGTACTTCCTGGGAAGAAAAATTAATGGCGCCGTTCCGGAACCGTTGCTTACGGAACTTCTGGGCGATTTCATTCAATAACAGGATCACATCTTTGTAAATACCTTCCCTGGTTTCAATGATCTGCTGCGCACCTTCGTAGGTATAGCGATGATCGGAGTGAATAACGGTCCTGCCTACCCAGTGACTCCTCACTTCTCCCCTGGCGGTTATTTCAAAAATGGCGGAAAAAGTGAGTTTATCCTCATTGGGCCGGAGGCTGCACAGTACATTGGAAATGTGCTCCGGCAGCATAGGCAGCACCCTGTCCGGAAGGTATACCGAAGTTGCCCGGTTATATGCATTTTCATCCAGTACGGTACCCGGCTCCACATAATAGCTCACGTCGGCAATATGTACGCCCACTTCGTATAACCCATTCTTCAGTTCCCTGAAGCTGATGGCATCGTCGAAGTCCTTTGCATCAGCCGGATCAATGGTAAAAGTGAGTATATCCCTGATGTCTTTGCGTTTTCTGATCTCAGCTTCAGGTATGATATCGGGTAATCTCGCCGCTTCTTCCAGGGCTTCATCATCAAACTCAAGCGGGAAGCCGGCATCCACCAGTATCTGCTTCATCGCCATGTCGTTTTCATCGGTGGCATTTAAAACACTTACCACTTCTCCCGTGGGGCTTCTCGCATTTTTTTCCCATCCGGTTATCCGCACTACCACCCTGTCGCCGTTTTGAGCACCGTTAAAGTGGCCGGCAGGTATATACATATCGGGCGTTCCTTTGGCTTTGTCGGGAATGAAAAAGGCAAAATCTGCATTTACCTCCAAACGTCCTATAAACTCGGTTTGCCTGCGTTCCTGCACTTCCGTTATTTCACCTTCCATTTTACCTGTTCGCGGATTATGCCTGGTAACAGTCACTTTTACCCTGTCGCCATGCAGCGCACGGTTAAAATCCTGGGGGCGAACAAAAATATCCTTCTCCTGGTTCTCCACCACTACATAGCCAATTCCTGAACGGGTAACATCCAGTATCCCTTCGTAAGTATGTGTTTGGTATTTGGAATTTGTTTTCCGGCTGTTCTTCTGCTTCATAAGTGCAATTAAGATCTTGTTTTAAAATCCTGAATAAAATTTTCGATCAAAAAATTGAACCGCTGCGATTCATTAAATAAAAAATAGGTTTCGATAGGCTGCACATATACCGGCATATCTTTCAGCTCCGCAGCAAACTTTGCCAGTCTTACCGCATCCTTTTCCGTTACGAGGATCATCTTATCCGGTCCCTGCATTTTTTCAAATCTTTGCCGTATCTCTTTCAGATCGTCTATGGTAAAAATATAATGATCCCTGTAATACACAGCCTCATAGCTGGCGCAACGTTCCTGGATATGCTGCTTTAGCGGCCCGGGATTGGCAATACCGCAGGCCAGCAAAACTTCCGTTTCTTTGGATATCCGCCTGATGGCCCTCGAAATAATATGGTAAGGAGCGCCATAGCGGATACCCGTAAAAAAAAGATGCTGACCGGGCGCAGGCTTTATTTCCGCCGTGATCGCTTCTTTTTCATCGCTGCTGAAGTGATCACTGCATTTGGTAACTACTATAATATTGCTGCGCTTATAACTGCTCCTGCTGTCACGGAGGTCACCGGTAGGAAAGAAGACGTCCCTGGTAAAAAGATTATGGCAATCGGTAAGCAGGATATTAAGTCCTGCTTTTACCGCACGGTGCTGTAAAGCATCGTCAAGTATAATCACATCTGTTTCGGGCCTGTCGAACAGCAATTGCGGAATCGCTATAGCTCTTTCCTCGCCCACCGCCACGGTTACCTCGGGGAACTTAATATGGAACTGCATCGGCTCATCGCCTATATCAAGCGCTGTGGTCTTGTCATCCGCCAGCACGTACCCGCGGGTTTTCCGTTTGTATCCCCGGCTGAGCGTTGCCGTTTTATAGCGATGCATCAGCAGCCTGAGCAGGTATTCCACCATCGGTGATTTACCCGTACCGCCAATAGAAATATTGCCTATGCATATTACAGGAAAGTTAAACTCTACAGACTGAAGTATCTCGTAGTCATATAAATAATTCCTGATCTTAACGACAACCCCGTATAAAAAGGCAAAAGGGAACAGCAACACCCGGAACGATCTGAGCCAGACAGAACTAAAATTCATATACCTTTTGTGGTGTTATGCAATAGGTTAAAGGTATATCAAATCCATCAGTATCATCAATACGGGGTTCCGCCTCAAAAAAAGACAGGCCTGCCTTAATTACATCCTTCCGGCACTGCGCCAGGAACCTGTCATAGCATCCTTTCCCATAACCCACCCTGTTACCCTGCTCATCAAAGGCAAGCAGTGGCACGAGCACCAGGTCAATATCACGGGGAGATACTGTCAACCCACCTTCAGGCTCCAGGATATTATACCCGCTCTTTACGAGTACCGTATGCTCATTATATATATAATGTATCATGCTGTTATTTTCGGGATCGGTTTTGGGCACAACAATATGCAGTCCCGGGTTAGAAAACTTTAAAAACTCCATCACGGGATAAGTATCCACCTCCTTTTGCACATCCATAGGAAGATAAGTGTGCAGGTAATGGAAAAACGGCAGGGAAAGCTGCTGGAAACGAATCAGGATAAGATCCTGCATCTTTTCAATCTCTGCTTCCCCGAGCCCTGCTCTTTTTTGCCGGTATATATTCCGGAGTTCCTGCTTTGTCATGTTATTTTAGATGTTGACAAAGGGCGGTGAACTATAAGCCATCAGCAATCTGTAACCTGGAGCTTGAAACTTCGATACCTTTTGCCTTTCACCTCTCACCTTATACCTCACTGTTTACAAATATCGAAAATACCGTTGTACCGTAATTCCTGGCGGTTCTGAAATAAGGATATTTTTCATAATTATTCCTCGGGGTATGCTCCAGCACAAACCACCCCTTTTCAACCAGCAGAGCGTGTTTAAATATTTCCGCCGGCAGCTCATCAATACTATCCAAAGCATAAGGTGGTCCCGCAAAAATAAAATTAAACTGCTCATTGCATTGCCGTATAAATGCAAAAACATCCATTTTAACGACCCAGATATTATGAAATCCCCATGCTTCTGCATTCCGGGCAATAAAAGCATGCATTTTGGGGTCCTTTTCCACTATGGTAAGCGCTTCTGCCCCCCTTGAGGCCAGCTCATAGCTGATGTTTCCTGTTCCGCCAAACAGATCAAGCGTTTTTAAAGTGCTAATATCAAGATTATTTTCAATAACATTGAACAGTCCCTCCTTGGCAATATCGGTAGTGGGCCGTGTATGAGGCATCTTAGCCGGCGGACTGAATTTTTTCCCCCCTGCTGTTCCGCCGATTATTCGCATAAAGCGATATTAAATAAGGAAGTAAAAAAATGGAGGGGGTATTGATTAAAAGCTTCATTGTACTTCAAATCGGCTGGGCGTTCATCCAGTTCAACCTGCAGGAAATATTTCTGCAACCCCGAATATACAGATGAATGATCATCTATGAGACCGGATACCCTCAGGAGGATCTGCTCGCAATCCACATTGAACTGCCGGCAGGCATTCAGCAGGTGATAGGCCACATCTTCCGCAGTTTCATACTCAAAGGTTTGCATGATCTGCAGCTCCCCGTTGCGGAACAATGCAAACAGGAGCTTGTTCGGATAAAAGACCAGGGTGGCTTCATCGCCTTCTGCTTTTGGAACGATCTGCTGTTTTCTTTTCAATACCACCGTGTAGGCGTGAAAAAAATGCCCTTTGGGAAAATGGGCACCCAGCAACTGGTGGAGGGCCGAAGGCACCCGGTATACATTGTAGAGGCTACGGTCGCTCAGCTTATCGGTGAGCACTTCTCCCCTGTTGAGATCGCCATAAATGAGATCGAGCGAGGCTTTATTCAGGCTGTCGTCATACATCTCCTCCGGCACAAGGATGCTTTCGGGGAAATAATATACCACGGTTACTTTGTTATACGACCGGGCAAGCCATTCATTGTGATAGATCAGCTCTTTACAATGGTTAAAAGCATTGTATTTATCTAAGTTAACATACTGCAAAGCAATGAACTCACGCTCATTATTGTTTAAAATGCCGAAAAGGAGATGATCTGCCGCCACTTCAACATACAAATTATATTGCGACGCGTCTTCAATCTCCGTAACCGGCACCTCTATCTGGTATGCAACATTCACGCTAATGGTTTGTTGCCGCAATAATAACACATTTTACACTATATTTCCCTGTTTTCCGCTTTGCGACAATATTCTTATCAGCAAAAATCGTAACTTCGCCAATAGTTTAAAGCATTTGTTATGATCACCGTTTCCGCTTCCGCAAAAGACTATCTGACCCGGCTGATGGCAGAAGAAAAAAGAGGGGAAGACACCTTTATAAGGGTGGGTGTGAAAGGAGGAGGATGCTCAGGGCTGGAATACAATTTGCACTTCGACAGCGAAAGAAAAGCAGGGGATGAACTGTATGAAGATAAGGGCATCAGGATAGTGGTGGACATGAAAAGCCTGTTGTATCTATATGGTACCGAGCTGGATTATTCGGGTGGTTTAAATGGTAAGGGTTTGGTATTTAAAAATCCGAACGCAAGCAGAACCTGTAGCTGTGGCGAAAGCTTCTCCGTATAGTTTTGAACGGTTCGGAACAACACATTATAATTATGGCTAATAATAGTGCAGACATATTAGAAGAATATAGTGATAAAGAGTATGAATTTGGCTTTGTAACCGACATTGAAA
>CAZREP010000092.1:0-19063 GCA_964599035.1 uncultured Terrimonas sp.
GTTTCAGGGCGCAGGTTAGACCGTAAGTCTATCTTAAATCACTCATCAATTTCAAATCTCGAATCTCAAATCATAAATCTCAACATGCCTTCTAAACTACTCGCTGTTTTTTGTATTTGTATTTTGTCTGCCTGCTCAGGCACGCAACAGAAAACAGAAGCCAATGATACTGAAATGCCGGTCACAGATACTTCCTTTGTAAAGGGATATTTTTTTAAAACGCCGGCTCCTTTTGCGGAGTGTCATGCTTCCACTATCCTCCGGTTGCAGAACGGGGAATTTATGGCTGCATGGTTTGGCGGGCAAAAAGAGGGTACTGATGATGTGGGTATATGGCTGGTGAAAGGTAAGCCGGGCAATTGGACAGATCCTGTTGAGGTAGCCAAGATAAGAGAGGACGCGCATTGGAATCCTGTGTTGTTCCAGGCGCTGGATGGGAAAATATTCCTGTATTTTAAAGTAGGCAAAAAGATACCCTCCTGGGAAACCTGGATCAAAACATCCGACGATAACGGGCAAACCTGGTCTGATGCTACCGAAATGGTGAAGGGGGATAAAGGGGGAAGAGGACCGGTGCGCAATAAACCCATTGTTACCTCGGAAGAATTATGGATAGCGGGCGCTTCGCATGAAGAAGGCAAATGGGATGCTTTTGCAGATATCAGTGCTGACCAGGGAAAGACATGGACGGCTGCACCTTATATTGCACTGAACCGGAAAGACTTTAAAGGCAAGGGGGTAATACAGCCCACGCTTTGGGAATCTGCCCCCGGTAAAGTACATATGCTCCTTCGCAGCTCCGAAGGCGCCATATACCGCAGCGATTCCGAAGATGGCGGGAAAACCTGGTCGGAAGGCTACAAATCAGGGTTGCCCAATCCCAACAGCGGCATTGACCTTACCAAACTGCCCGATGGAACATTAGTGTTGGCGTATAACCCCGACACGGCAAACTGGGGATCACGTTCCCCTCTTTCTTTAGCGATATCTTTTGATAACGGTAAAACCTGGCCGAAAATACTGGATATAGACAGCGGCGATAAAAAAGATGAGTTTTCTTATCCGGCCGTGATCAGCTATGGAGACACCATTGCGGTAAGCTATACGTGGAACAGGAAGAATATCGCTTACTGGATAGGCACAAAAGATGAACTTATAAAGGCTGCAAGGAACAGGAATTAGTTACAGGGTTCAGGTTACAGGTCGCAGGGTTGCCTCTCACATTTATCATTTTACAGCTTATCTCTAACCCTAAATAATCTTTCTGATGAATGCTTCCGGATTATTCCTGAAAAAAATGCTGCCCGTTGCGCTTGCATTGGGCACTGCATGGGCCGTTCGCGGACAGATCGGTCATGAATATGGCGCCACCTGGGCTGCTGCAATAGGTATATTAACCGTAGTAGCGATTTCCGGTCGCCAGGACTGGTACGACCGGTTGCCCGTAATTGCTGTATTGGGTGCTATTGCATGGGGAGCAGGCGGCATGATCAGCTATGGAAAAATTGTTGGGTACGGGCATGCGGCAGATTACCTGAATGTGAGTTATGGTTTATTGATGCTTGTGATTGTGGGTGGGCTGTATGGTTTCCTGGGTGGCGGTATAACGGCACTCACCCTGTCTTCCACACCTGAACGTAAAGTAGATTGGGCGGCCGTATTTACACAGATGTTTGCAGGGGGATATTTATTCTGGGGATTTTTCATTTTCCAGTTGGAGTGGTTCATGACACCGCCGCGCTCCGAACTTTGGGCGGGCTGCATGGGTGCCGCTCTTGCCCTGGGATGGTATATGTATCGCAATGGTTATACTGATGCGCTGCGTACCGCCTTTTTCAGCGCTTTGGGCGCTGGGTTTGGGTTCGGGTTCGGCAATTTTTTGCAACGCATGGGGCATACTTCAGGACTATCATTTAACTGGTGGAACGTAATGGAATATTCCATCGGTTTCTTTGGCGGTATGGGAATGGCTTATGGCATATTTTCCGGCGGCAGGTGGCCAAAAACAGTTGGACCGCATAAGGTATCCAATATGCTGGCATGGACATTTTTGATCGTACTGCTTCCTGCAATCAATCTTATTGAAAGTGCAGGTAGTGAAAGAATGATTGGAGCAGGGAAAGGGATACAGGCGCCTGATCCCGTTGCTTTCGCATTTAACTGGCAGGTTTTCCTCTGGGTATTGTCTGTGCTGTTCATGCTGGGCCTCACGTATTATTATAAGCCGGCATTACAGGGTGCACCCTCTCAAAAGAAAGCAGCAAGCCTTACGCTCTTTTACCTCGTTTGGTATATTGTGATCAGCAATGTGGTGAGCGCTATATGGTTAACCCCGAAGTTCAGCTCGCAACATTTATATTGGGTGAACCTGTTGGTGATATGGCTGCTCCTGCGTAAACGATCTGTTGATGTACCGGTTGCAGCGGAGCCTTCTGCACCGGGTTCCTGGCCCCTTACGGTGCTGAAGTGGTGGATTGCAGCCGTGCTCTGCATTTTATTACTGAGCTACATTGCCACCCTGCCGGCATACGTACATCCCCATGCACAGATCAGGTTCGAATAATCATCAAATTCACAGGATTATAACAATAACATGGTTAAATTTGTATAATCAATTATTTGTACGGGATGTCGTCTGATTTCGAAAAAGTAAAAAATGTAAAAGCCGGAACCATTACAGGTGTAATATCCGGCGCTTTATTATTATTCTTTTTCCTGGTGTCGTGGTCGGTACCGGTTATTGTGCCCCCGCCAATAGAAGAAGGGCTGGAAGTAAACCTGGGGAACAGTGACGACGGATTTGGAGAGATACAGCCGCTTATTCCGGGTGAGCCCGCGGCAGCAGAAAAAGAAATGAACACACCTCCCAAAGCTGCCAACACGCCGGTTCAGGATGTAAGAGCGGTTGAAACAGACGACAATGATGAGGAAGCGCCTGATGTAACAGTGCCCAAGCCTAAAATATCCAATCCCCAAAGCACCAGGGTACCTACCAAAGAAAATACAACGGTAACGAAGCAAAACAATACCAAGCCACAGATCGTTGAAAATCCCAAACCTGCACCTCCGAAGCCTAAAGCTACCTATAAAGGTGGAGACGGGAGCGGTCCTGGTGGCAATAATGCCGATTCCTGGAACGGAAGCAGCAGCGAAGGCAATACTACCGGCTCGGGCGACAGAGGAAAGATCAACGGGGATCCTAATTCAAAAAATTACGATGGCTTTGGCGGAAGCGGAGGCAGCGGCTATACCATCCAGGGCAACCTCAGGGGCAGGACCATTATAAAGCAACCTTCCTTTCAGGATGATTTCAATGAAAACGCCAAGGTTGCCGTTGATCTTTCTGTTGATGCCTCGGGAGCCGTTACCTCGGCAACCTACCAGCCAAGGGGATCAACCACTTCCAATGCCACCATGAAAGACATTGCGTTACGGAAAGCCCGGCAGCTAAAGTTTGCGGCAGGGGATGAACAGAGGGGAACCATCATCTTCAATTTCAAAGTAACGAATTAAAATAACCTGTTTTTGAAGCCCAATATCTTCAAAGAGGCATACACGATCAGGATGAATCACTGTAGTGTATGCCTCTCTTTATTATACGAATGCCGTTTTGTTATTCCTCTTACTTTTGCATCCTGCTGATAATTGCGGCATATGTATGAATTACAAAGAAACCATTGACTTTCTCTATAAAGCCCTTCCCATGTTCAGCCGTATAGGAACGGCGGCGCTTAAAAAAGACCTTACCAACACCATTTTGCTGTGCAACAGGCTGGGGGATCCGCAAAGTAATTTCAAGACCATCCATGTGGCCGGGACCAACGGCAAGGGCTCGGTAAGCCACATGCTGGCTGCCGTATTGCAAATGGCGGGCTATAGAACAGGATTATATACTTCTCCACATCTTAAAGATTTTAGGGAAAGGATACGGGTAGACGGAAGGATGGTGGACGAAGATTTTGTAGTGTCGTTCACAGAAAAAGTGAAGACCCTGATCGAAACAGTAAACCCTTCTTTTTTTGAGGTTACCGTAGCCATGGCTTTTGAATATTTTTCAGAACAGCAGGTAGACATTGCCGTTATAGAAACCGGACTGGGCGGACGCTTAGACAGTACGAACATAATTATACCGGTATTATCGGTGATCACGAATATCGGCAGGGATCATATGCATATTTTGGGAAACAGCCTGGAACAGATCGCTCTGGAAAAAGCAGGTATTATCAAGCAGGGTGTGCCGGTAGTGGTAGGAGAAATACTTCCTGAAACGGAGAAAGTGTTCAGAGCTATGGCTGCTGAAAGAAAAGCTCCGCTGGTTATAGCAGGCAGGGAAAGATATGCTGATAGCTACAGTTCCCGTGCGCAGGAGCTTTCGGTTGAAATAGTGCATACTGCCGACAATGATAAGCAAAATTATATCCTTGATCTTCCCGGAATATACCAGGTAAAGAATCTGGTAACCATCCTTACAGCCATAGACCAGTTACGAAAAGGAGGCTGGATGATCCCGGAGAACGCAATAAGGGATGGATTGAAGCATACCAAAAAGATCACGGGACTGCATGGCCGCTGGGAAATTATTCAACAACGGCCAATGGTAGTGCTGGATGTGGCGCATAATGAAGACGGTATCCGGCAGATAGTAGAACAGTTAGAGCTGACGGATTATCATGATCTCCATATTGTTATAGGAATGGTAGCCGATAAAGAGATCAGCAAAGTAATGCAGATGCTGCCTGATGAAGCCATGTATTATTTCACAAGGGCACAAACACCGCGCGCCATGCCCGAAGACCAACTGGCAGCTATCGCCGCAACGTACGGATTAACAGGTCGTCATTTTCCCGGGGTGAATATTGCCCTCCAAAACGCGTTAAACCGTGCTCATAAAGACGACCTGGTGCTGGTTTGCGGGAGTATATTTGTAGTGGGGGAGGTAGAACGGGATCTTTGATCTGAAGGAATTGACAGTGAGATTGATTAACCGGTCACTTTTTTTATGGCAAAAAGGCCGCCGCAACGGCAGCCTTTTATAACCAGTATGTGATATCAGGGATCGACAATTTATTTTTCGCTGCTCCTGCTGCCTAAAAATAAGATATCGTTTACCTGTACCTCGGTTATATACCGCTTGATGCCGTCTTTATCTACATAGTTGCGGTTAACCAGTTTCCCTTCAATAGCCACCTGGCTTCCTTTGATCAGGTATTTTTCTGCCAGCTCTGCATTTTTGCCCCAGGCTATTGCATTATGCCATTGCGTCTCCTTTACGGTTTCGCCCTTGGCATTGCGATAGTTTTCGTTGGTGGCAATGGATATGCGTGCCATTTTCCTTCCCGACTCGGTATTGCGAACATCAGGATTATTGCCTAAATTACCGATCAGCTGCACTTTGTTTTGTAAAGCATTCATGACTGTAAGTTTTAATTGTTTTTAATGCGTATCCTCTTTTCGGGTATCTTAATGTGTTGCCTGGAGAAAGCGCTTTCCGTTTGGCTCTACAAAGATGTACTCACTCAAAAGTGATATCCGGTATATAGTCGCTTAAAACCGTTTATAGTCGTTTATAAGCGTTTAAAAACGGATACAAGGTGACAGATTTCCTGCAGGAAGTGCATATAAAAGCTTAATTTTATTTGGGTTCTTTAAAAATCCTGGAAAAAACACATCTATTTTAAAGCTGAAACTTATGCCAGACACCACGCAACAGGCTTATTGCCTGTATTGTGGCAAGCCTGTTAAAGGCAGGATTGATAAAAAATTCTGCGACGACTGGTGCCGCAATGCCTACAATAATAAGCGCTACAGCCAGAACTCCGGCTTTATCCGTAATGTAAATATCATTCTCCGGAAAAACAGGCAGATACTTGAAGATCTTATTCCCAACGGGAAAGAAGTAGCTAAAGCCCATAGGAAAAAACTTTCGGAGAAAGGATTTAACTTCCAGTATATCACTCATACCTATATTACAAAAAAAGGGCTCACCTATTTTTTTTGTTATGAATATGGTTACCTTTCCATAGAACATGACTATTACCTGCTGGTGAGCCGCAATAAAGACGATGACATATCTTAACCCGGGCGATATTCATTTTTACCTGTTGAGATCGTGCCGTTGCGGGGTTACGGACAAAAGAATATCCCGCTATTGTTCTGCAAACCGGCTTTGGCACAAAAGACGGCGCGGTGGCCGAAATGAAAGGAGTGATCTTCACCATCTCGTCCCGTATCCTGGTTTTTGATCTTACCCACCAAATCCCGCCTTTTAATATCGGGGCTGCTTCGTATCGTTCGCAACAAACCGTATCCTATTGGCAATGCAAATGTTGGCTGCTACCTTTCTTTCAGTAATGAAGAATCTTACATTTCTTAACTAAATCGTGCGGTAAGAGCGAATTGAAGAAAACAAAGCTGTAAGGAGCAGCAGTATTTTAAATACTGGTTAACTTTACTTGCTGATGTTATCAACAACTAATATAACGGAGTATGTAAAAGCGGCACATGCCGGAGAAGATGCAGCCTGGACTGTCTTATATCAGTATTATTATCCTGGCTTATTTGCTGTCGCCGTGCAGATGCTTAATGATATAGACGCTGCCAAAGATGCTGTGCAGGATAGTTTTTTAATTGCTCATCTGAAATTAAATCAGCTAAAAGAACCGGCTGCATTTAACGGATGGATAAAAAAAATTTTGATACACGTTTGCTACCGTGCAATTCAAAGCAATCAATATAAATACTACGGGAGTCCTTTAAAGTTAGATACCCGTTGGGATGATGAATTTAATGAAAAGCTGAACAGGCTTTCTGCGCAAAACAGCCTTTATGCCGCAATAGCACATTTGCCTGAAGTGCTGCGCTGCACTTTATTGCTTCGTTATTTTTCCGGTTTTCAATCCTATGAAGAAATCGCGGGTATATTATCTATTCCTGTTGGTACTGTCCGCAGCAGGTTAAGCCAGGCAAAACTTAAATTAACGGAACAATGGTTTCAACATGCAGACTGCGATGCCAACATATTTAGACGGTCGCAGGAATGGAATCATTTCTACCAGTCCCATTTTTCTGCAATGCACCAGCATGATACTTTCAAAAATAAACTGGTTGGTCATTTGCAAAAAAACGTTCAACTTATACTTCCTGATGGGAAATTGAATATTGGCAGATTGTTATTTGAAAAAATGATTGTCGGTGACAGGGAATATGGAAGTTGGCTTGTTCCTGTTAATGTTGTAAGCTGTGGCAACATCTCTGTTGTGGAAGCCCAACATTTTAATTCGCCGGAATATCCGGCACATTGTCCGCCTCGTTCTGTAGTTGTGCTTTATCGTAAGGACAAAGAGGTTGATAAAATCAAGCTTCATTTCTCCTCCTACTAATTTTTTTGCTCTATTTCGAACTTTTTGCATCTGCCTCGTCTCTTTATAGAAAAGAAAGTATCACAATCAAACTATTTCGTTATGAATACTTCTGTTCTTGATGTCATTATCGTCGGCGGCGGACAAGCGGGTCTTAGCGCCAGCTATTATTTAAAAAATGCAGGGCTTACACATATCGTTTTTGAACGGGGAAAAATCGGAGAAAGCTGGCGTTCGCAACGGTGGGATTCTTTCAGAATGAATACCATCAACCGCCTGAATTTATTACCCGGAGCACAACTTAGTGGTGGTGATCCTGATGCATTCGCCACAGCAGGAGAATTTGTTTCTTCCCTTGAAGCGTATACTGCCGCATTTCAGTTGCCTATTTTAGAAAATGCAAAAGTTCTTGCAGTGGAGAAACCATCAGCATATTTTAAAGTTGTTGTTGCACAAAATGATGTTATAGAAGAGTATTACAGTAAACAAATTATTATCGCTTCCGGTATTCAGAATCACAAAAAGATACCGGCATTTGCAAACCAGGGTTCTCCGGGTATAAAGCAGCTTCACACCAGCGAATACCGCAATGCTGCACAACTGCCTGATGGTGCTGTGTTAGTTGTTGGCAGTGCACAATCAGGTATTCAGATTGCCGCAGATTTACTTGAAGCCGGACGAAAAGTTTATTTATCCACCAGCAGAGTAGGACGTGTTCCAAGCCGTTATCGCGGAAAGGACATTATGGTGTGGTTGCTTGAACTTGGGTTCTTCGATTTGAAAACAGAGGATGTAACGGATCCCGCGGAATTTAATATGAAGTCGCCACAGCATTCTCCGCATACCATCAGTCTGCAGGATTTAGCAAGAAAGGGTGTAACCATTTTAGGAAAAATGGACAATGCAAAGGATAATGAAGTTTATTTTCTGCCCGATGCAAAACAAAACGTACAGTTTGCCGATACCCTTTCAGGTAAAGTAAAAGGAATGATTGATGGCTTTCTTCAACAAACCAGGTTAACTGCCCCACCACCAGAAGATGATCCTGCCGATAAATCCGACACGGATGGTTCCTGCGCCTCCGCTATCACGCATCTTGATTTGAAAGAGCATAAGATTACATCTATCATATGGACAACCGGATTCGGCGGCGATTTCAATTATATCAGGCTTCCTGTGCTTAATAAGAATGGCATCCCCCAACATAAAAAGGGTATCTCAGATTCGGAAGGATTATATTTTCTTGGGTTTGGATGGTTACGTAGCAGAAAGTCTTCTTTAATTCATGGTATAAATGAGGATGCAAAATTTATTGCTGAAAAAGTCATGGAACGTGGTTGCTCCAACCTATGAAAACTTAACTATAAAAAGCGCTGATTTTCTTAAGCACTTGTTTTATACGTATTGATTTTCTAACTTTGTCGTATAATAATATATTATGGATGCTAAAGTTACCTTAAGTTTTGATGCCGGAGTTATTAAGGAGGCAAAAGAATATGCGGCGGGCCAGGGAATAAGCCTTAGCCGTCTTACTGAAATATTGCTTCGTAAGCTTACCGGGGGCGGATATGTTAATATTGAAGATTTTCCTGTTGATGAATGGGTAAGCATGGTTTCGGAAGGAGAGGCCGAATACATTACTTCTCCCAGGAGCAATAAAAAGCTTAAAAAGCAATTCTTCGAGAGCAGAAAGAAAAAATAATGCGTATTTTTTTAGACGCCAACATCCTCATTTCTGTTTTGAACAAGGAGTACCCGCTCTTTCCTTATACGGCAAGATTGTTGAGCCTTACCAGGTACAGGGAGTTCACTTTGATCACATCTTCTGTATGCCTGGCCATTGCGTTTTATTTTGCTGAAAAAAAACATGGCACTATCGCAGCCCGTAATAAGATCGCGCTTTTACTGGAACATATTCAGGTGGCAGGTTGCGGGGAAGAAGAAGCGAAGATGGCTATCCGCAACAAACAAGCCCATGATTTTGAAGATGCGTTACAATATTATTGTGCATTAAATGCCGGTTGCGGACATATTGTAACCAACGATCTGAATGATTTTTATTTTGCACAGATCGAGGTGATCGGTCCCGAAGCTTTTTTAAGGAAATATGTCTCTCTCTAATTAGAGGCTGTTGAATAACTGGAACTGCCTCATAGATTTGGGGAAAAGGAGTAGATTGCCACTAATGCACGGATATTTAGTGTGAATTCATAAAAATCTTAAGAGAATTATCTGTTTTTGAAGTGTAAGATTGATCTGATGGCATCATTGCTGCAAGACTTTTGCACGAATACAGGCAGCTTCTGCCATTTCACCCCCGTTGCTATAAAGCAACTTTATGGTGCAGGTAATAGCTTTTTCAGTTGCTTCATAAATGTTTCTCTCGGTATCATTTCCGCTCCCAGGCTTTCCAGATGCGCGGTATGAACCTGGCAGTCTATTAGCTCAACGCCTTCCTGCTGCAGTAATTGTATATACCTGATGAAAGCGAACTTGCTGGCATTACTTACGTGGCTGAACATGCTCTCTCCGAAAAATACCTTACCCATCTTCACTCCGTACAATCCTCCTGCCAGCTTGTTGCCCGACCAGGCTTCAGCGCTGTGGGCGTATCCCTTTTCATGGAGCAGGCAATAAGCCGCCTCTATTTCATCGGTTATCCAGGTACCCTGCTGGTCCTTGCGGGAACTGGTTTTGCAGGCCTGTATCACAGACGGGAAATGAGTATCAACGGTAAACCGGAAGGCTTCTTTTTTAAGGAGTTGATGCATACTTTTGCTGATCCTGAGCTTTTCAGGAAAAAGCACAAAACGAGGGTTGGGACACCACCATAGCGGCACCTGTCCTTCATACCAGGGGAAGATCCCGCTGCGGTATGCCAGGATCAGCCTTTCCGTAGAGAGATCTCCTCCCATAGCAAGCAAACCATCCGGCTCAGCCAGGTGAACAGGTGGAAAAACAAGCTCCTGCTGTAATGCGAATAAAGGCATAACAGCGAAGATATATAGAAATCACGGATCCCCTAATATGCAGGTTTTGAGGAGATTATAAGCCGTTTAAATAAAATAATGCACTGTGCAACGATTTATACAGTAGCATTGTCAGAAATAGTGTTCGAACGGATGGTTGATCATCAACAATTAATAAGAGATTGCCTGAAAGGGAAGGCCAGCGCACAGCAGCAATTGTACGACTTATATGCTGAGCAGATGCTTGGCATCTGCTATCGCTATACCAAATCCCTTGCGGATGCCGAGGATGTGCTGCAGGAAGGCTTTGTGAAGGTATTTAAATACCTGCACCAGTACCGGTATGATGGAGAAATAGGTGCATGGATAAGGCGCATTATGGTAAACACAGCTATCAACTATCTTAAGCAAAAGAGTAAATACCAGTACGACCTTTCCTTTACTGATATTACCCTCCATCCGGTTTCGGAAGAGAACCCGCAGCTATACATGCAGGCGAAAGAGCTGGCAAATTTAGTAAGGCAGCTACCTACCGGATATCAAACGGTATTCAATATGCACGCGGTTGAAGGATATAGCCATGTAGAGATAGGGGAAATATTGGGCATTAATGAAGGTACTTCCCGTTCGCAGTATATGAGGGCAAGAAATTTACTGATCAACTGGATAGAAAAACATTCCGTAGAATTTAAACTGGGACAATATGCCGGAAAATGATTTTGAAAAGCAGGTACAGCAGCTTTTTGGTGAGTTGCGGCTGAAGCCGTCTGCAGAAGTTTGGCCCAAAGTGAGCAGCAGGATCCGACCGGAAAAAGGTCGCAGGAAAGTATTGATCTGGCTTCCTCTTACGCTCATTCTGCTATGTGCAGGTGGCGGTTACTGGCTGTTACAAAGCAATGATACGAGTATCGCATCGGGCGACCCGGCAAAAATCGTCCCCCCACAGGTAAACAGTAATAATAATACAGATGCCGGGGTACAGGCGCTCCCGAACAGCCACGACAGGTTGGCCCCGGGCAACGAACAAAATGCGGGCAAAGCAGGATATCCTTCTGCCTCTAAAATACTTCCGGATGCGGACTTAAAGACACAAGGTTCAGGTTCTGATTCTCATGCTTCAAACGGACTACAGTATTCCGTGAAGCCACCGGTAAATGATCAGGCATCGCGTAATAAAGACCAGCAACAGGGGTTGCCTGCTGGTCAGTTACCCGTGTCTGATCATGCCGGTAAATCCACTCCTGTTACTGAAGAAAGGAATACAACTGCCTATCCCGTACTCCAAAGCCATCAAAAAGGAAAAGGTATTACCACCAATAAAGGGGTATTGAAGTCCGGCAATAAAGACTCAGGGACAACACTGCTTTTGGCAACGCGGCAATCTGTTGATATAAAAACTTCATTGCTTCCCGATATTGAAACCGGGAAGGTGGTACCAGGCAAAGATATGCCGGAACCCGTATTGGCTGCCGCGGCAGTAAATGGGAACACACCGGTTAAACTGGCAAAAAAGAAGACCCTGGAATGGGGCATCACAGGCGGAGCAGGTATATCGTTTGTTAGCGAGGGGCTATCCGGTATTTTGAGTAATGATCACGCTGAAAGAGCAGCAGCTCCCAACGCTATGCCCTCACCACCAAATATGTCGAACAATATCGGTTTTCTTACCGGGCAAAGCAACAGTTTAGTTGCTGCCCTGCCTCCTCCCGCCTCAACGATAAAAAAAGGATTGGCCTGGCAGGCAGGCGGGTTTGTAAAATGGAACATGAATACCCGGCTCGCTCTTACGGGAGGCTTGCAGTATAGCTACTATTCAACCCGGAGAGCAGTAGGGAATGATATCAATAACTACCAGTTTTCGCTGAATAACACCTCCAATGATGTGAATGCAAGTTATGCAGGATATTATATAGGGGCACAAAATATAAATTACACCAACCGCTATCACTTTGTTGAAATCCCCGCAGGTATACAGTGGCAGTTAAATAAGTCTGTTCAGCTTCCTTTGCAACTGAACGGGGGACTATCCGTTTCATGGCTGGCAAATACCACCGCGGTGCATTATCACGGGCAAACGGGATCATATTATAAAGACAGGTCTTTATTCAACAAAGTGCAGGTGGGCATATATGCCGGAGCCTCCGCTAAACTTTTTGCCCGAAGCCGCAGACCGCTGTATCTTGGGCCGGTTGTCCGCTACGATCTTACCAATATGCTTAAACCTTCTGTAGATCTGGACCAGCATTTTGTTTATACAGGAATAAAAGCAGAATGGGTGCTGGGTAGAAAGTAGAAAACAGTACTCACCCATAACAAGTGAAGAAATGAAAAAACAGGTATTGGTCACAACCGTATTCTTTTTTGCCCTCTGCCCGCACCTGCATGCGCAGCAACAAAAACTTCTACCCGTTTTTCACTCTGTTGAGCAGGGCGTGCTGGTTAACGGTAACCATGCCGTATCGGGGGCGCTGCAAACGGTTAACGGCATAGGTTACGGCAACTGGTTTGCAGGCATAGGGGCAGGAATTGATTTCTACCGTTATCGTTCTGTGCCTTTATTTCTCAACCTGAGAAGATCGTTTGATATAAAGAACGGGAACAAGCTGTTTGTATATACCGACGGCGGTTATAATTTGCCCTGGGTTAAAAAAGATGAGCCTGTGTTTTCTATCTGGGGCTGGCCAACCCGCACAGACTACAAATATAAGGGAGGCTTGTATATGGATGCGGGATTGGGATATGCCGTGCAGCTAAAGGGAGGGAATGCTTTTTTATTGAGTACCGGGTATTCACATAAATATTTCAGCGAAAAGAGAATAACCACCACTATTACGGGAGAAAATACGGAAACAGCAGATATACAAAAATTTACTTACAGCATGCACCGGCTAATGATCAAGCTGGGCTGGCAGTTTTAACGGGAAATCTCAAATCTCAAATCTCAAATCAGAAATCTAAAATATTATCAGGGGACGGTTAGGGAGTAATGCAGTATTGCATTGCTCCTTTTTTATACTATGACTGGATGAACTTCAGGTTTCTTTTAATGCCATTGAACTTTGCTCTTTTCAGCGGAGAGTTTTTAAAGATCTTCTTAAAGCTTTCTTCCGTTAGATCTTCCCAGTCTCCCGTATCGAAATTGAGTATTTCCGGGATGGGGGCAAAGTCCGTTTCATGCGTACCAATGCTGAAACGGTTCCAGGGGCATACTTCCTGGCAGATATCACAACCAAACATCCAGTTATCGAATTTACCTTTCACAGTGTCCGGTATTAGCATATCTTTCAGCTCAATGGTAAAATAGGAGATGCATCTGCTGCCGTCTATCACCCGGTTTTCCTGTATTGCATCCGTAGGGCAGGCATCAATGCATTTTCTGCAGGAGCCGCAATAATCTTTAGCAACCGGGTCATCATATTCCAGCTCAAGGTCTACAATAAGCGTAGCAATGAAGAAAAAAGAACCTGCTTTTTTATGGATAAGATTGCCGTTCTTTCCCACCCATCCCAGTCCGCTGCGCTGTGCCCAGGCACGTTCCAACACCGGTGCAGAGTCCACGAAGCCTCTTCCGTTCACCTCACCGATGCGTTGCCTTATTTCCTGTAAAAAATTTTTCAGCTTTGCCCTGATCACTTCATGATAATCATTTCCCCATGCGTAACGCGATATCTTTGGCGCATTTTTTACAGGAGTGGGTTCGGAAGGAAAATAATTTAACAGCATCGTTATCACAGATCTCGCGCCCGGAACAAGCTTCACGGGGTTTACCCGGAGGTCAAAGTAATGCTCCATATATTGCATAGATCCGTTCATGCCTTTACTGAGCCAGGCTTCCAGCCTTCGGGCATCATCGTCAAGCGGCACAGCCCTGGCAATACCGCAATAATCAAATCCGCATTGCGTTGCTATACTTTTAACGATGGCGGTATGACTGCTGATATTCAAACGGAAAAGTGATTGACGTTGTGGTTTTGGTTCTGAAATACAAAAAGCCTATACTCGTAGCACAATCCTCCTAAAAACCCCGTAAATAAATTATGAAAAGCATGACCCTTGCCCTTTCGGTGGCATTGCTTTGTCTTTCGCAAAATTACCTCTTTGCACAGGATAAACTCAACATTAAATTTGGAAAAATTACGGCTACCGATTTTGATCTTTCCAAAAGTAAACCCGACATCGGCACGGTTGTAATTGCGGATATCGGTAAATGGTTATTCACATGAGAAGCAACTGGAATACCTGGAACGTGGGATCGATCTGCCGCATTACGACTGGGATAGCAAGTTTCAGCTTTGGGGAAATGTTTACATTTTCATATTTATCACATTCTCCACATTTTCACATTAATTCGCGCTCTGACGCTCCTTCGTCGCGTACCGACCGCTTCATTTTCAAATTTTCAAATTCACGTATTTTCATTTGCACTATCTTTAGCGGTCATATTTTTATACAATCGCACAAAAAAAAATCATGAGCATAACTTTTGGCAACCGGGAATATTTTCCTGGTATCGGCAGGATCAAATTTGAAGGCCCCCAATCCGATAACCCGCTTTCTTATAAATGGTATGATGAGAACAGGGTAGTTGCGGGCAAAACCATGAAAGAACATCTTCGTTTTGCCGTAGCTTACTGGCATACGTTTTGCGGAACAGGCGCCGATCCTTTTGGCCCCGGTACCAGGCAATTTCCCTGGGACGTAGATCGCGACGCCGTGCAGCGTGCAAAAGACAAAATGGATGCCGCTTTTGAGTTCATCACCAAATTAGGCGTTCCTTATTACTGCTTTCATGATATAGACCTGGTAGATGAAGGAAATTCGCTTTCCGAATACGAAAGCCGCCTGCAGGCGATTGTAGATTATGCCAAAGCCAAGCAGGAGGTCAGCGGTGTAAAATTGCTCTGGGGTACAGCTAATGTATTTTCAAATCCCCGGTATATGAACGGTGCTTCCACCAATCCCTACTTTCATGCTGTAGCTTATGCGGGCGCCCAGGTGAAAAATGCGCTGGACGCCACCATTGCCTTAAACGGGGAGAATTATGTTTTCTGGGGCGGAAGGGAGGGGTATATGACCTTGCTGAACACGGATATGAAAAGGGAGCTGGATCACCTGGGTACATTTCTGACGATGGCGCGCGATTATGCCCGCCGCAATGGTTTTAAAGGCACATTCTTCATTGAACCCAAGCCCTGCGAACCTACCAAGCATCAGTATGATTACGACAGTGCAACGGTGATCGGCTTTTTACGCCAATATGATCTGGATAAAGACTTTAAGCTGAATATTGAAGTGAACCATGCTACTTTGGCCGGCCATACTTTCCAGCACGAGTTGCAGGTGGCAGCCGATAACGGTATGCTGGGCAGCATGGATGCTAACCGGGGCGACTACCAGAATGGGTGGGATACCGACCAGTTCCCTACCAATCTCAATGAGCTGGCAGAAGCTATGCTGATCATCCTGGAAGCAGGAGGCTTTGCAGGAGGAGGCATCAACTTTGATGCTAAAACACGCCGGAACTCTACCGACATGGAAGATATTTTTCATGCCCATATCGGCGGCATGGACGCCTTTGCGCGGGTGTTGGTCATTGCAGATAATATATTGCAAAAATCCCCTTACCTCAAATTCCGCAAAGGACGTTATGCTTCGTTTGATAGCGGCCAGGGTAAAGCGTTTGAAGAAAGCAGGCTGCAACTGGAAGACCTGAGGAACTTTGCTGCGCAAAATGGCGAACCTGCGCAGTTGAGCGGTAAGCAGGAATGGCTCGAAAATATCATCAACCGATATATCTGAAAGCGTCAGTCTTAAGGTTGCCAACCTTGGAGAGAGACATCCTTAAACTCAAAGATCCTGTTGAAGGTTGGTAACCTTGTGAAAAAATGAAATGCGCCCTATCTAAAATAACTGATCCTCAAATCATCATTTTGCCGTAGGTTTGCTGGCTTTTTTAAGCACCAGCGATCAAAATAAAATAAAAAATATACGGATGAAACTTTCTTCAAGACTTCAGAAATTCAATGAGCCTGAAACGTTAAAGATGGCTAAGCTTGGCAGGGAATTAAGGGCTAAAGGAATAGATGTAATCGATCTTAGCCTGGGCGAGCCCGATTTCGATACGCCGGATCACGTAAAGCAATACGCCAAAAAAGCCATTGATGATAATTACAGTCATTATACGCCTGTGGCCGGGTATGCCGATCTGCGCGAAGCGATCTGTACCAAATTAAAGCGGGATAATAATTTGGATTACAAACCCGAAAATGTGATCGCCTCTACCGGGGCAAAGCAAAGCCTGGCAAATGTAATTCTAGCCGTTGTGGATGTGGGAGACGAAGTGATCATTCCCACACCTTACTGGGTTACTTATTCAGAACTGGTCCGTTTGGCCGATGGCAAGCCGGTATTCATCCGGTCGTCTATAGAAAGCAAGTATAAAATTACACCACAACAGTTAGAAGCAGCTATTACGCCTAAAACAAAGCTGTTTATGTTTTCTTCTCCCTGCAATCCTTCCGGTGCGGTATATACCAGGGAGGAGCTGGAGGGGCTGGCAAACGTATTTCGCAAACATCCCGACGTGCTGATCATTTCGGATGAAATATACGAATACATCAATTACAAAAGCAGCCATGAAAGCATTGCACAGTTCAATGATATTAAAGACCGCGTGATTATTGTAAACGGGCTGAGCAAAGGATTTGCCATGACCGGCTGGCGCCTGGGATATATTGCCGCCGACCCAGCCATCGTAAAAGGCTGTGAAAAGCTGCAGGGACAGCTTACGAGCGCCACCTGTTCCATTACACAGCGTGCAGCCATAGAAGCCCTCACCGGCGATCTCACAGCTTCCCGCGATATGCTCAAGGCATTCACGGACCGCCGTAAGCGTATCCTGGAACTGCTAAGGGAAATACCTGGTGTAGCCTGTGCCGAGCCGGATGGTGCTTTTTATGTATTTCCCAGGATCGACGCCTATCTCGGGAAAAAGCACGGAGATACCGTTATTGCCAATGCCGACGACCTGTGTATGTATCTGTTGAATACGGCGCATGTGTCTACGGTAACCGGAACAGCATTTGGCGAACCTACCTGTATCCGTCTTTCTTTTGCCAACAGCATGGCCAATATTGAAAAAGCGCTGGAACGTATCAAAAATGCACTCGCTGCTTTGCAGTAGTGGATTGCATAGCATTAGCAGATCATTTATATTTAAAATCATATCGTGTAAAGCCCTGGTTTCAGGGCTTTTTTTGTTTTGTTTTTCTGTTACTTTTTGTGGAAAAAGTAACCCAAAGCCATCCGAAAACCCCCGCCTGACGGACGGGACAGGGATTACAGCCCGGTTTCGGGGAGGAGCGCCGATGTAGCTTTTGTGCTACTCGCTTCAGCTGTAGTACCCTAAAGTGTTATAGTAACTTTGTCGTTGGCACTACCCTCAAGAAACGATAAATTGTAATCGTCATTTATCGTTCGCCTCACATTGTATTATGCACTATAGACCATTCACCATTCACTTCTCACGTTTCTCCTCTCACGATTCACCAACAGCTTCCTTTGCCTTTAAATGAATGATAACCGCCCTGATCTCCCCGTGCGAAAAATCAGCTCCCAGCTTTTCTTTCACAGGAGATGTGGCAAAGCCGGATCCCAGTTCTTCAATGGCTTTAGAGATGGTGGTTATTTTTTCTTCGGGAACAATATCCGTTATTTTAATTTCACCCGTCGGAATAAAATACGCCAGGTGCCCTTCAACCGTGCCTGTAGTCAGCTCCCTGAGCCTGGCAATTTCCGCTATGCTTTTTCCTTCCCTGAACAGCTCCAGGCTCATACGCTTCGTATCCCCTTTTTTAGGTTTTGTGGTGACAATGCCTTCTGCTGCAGTTGCTGTTTCCTCATTGTTACCTGCATCCTTCTGCATTTCGGCTAATTGCAGCAGATCAGATAATTGCGTTCCTTTCATTAAACCTTCCGATAGTTGAACTGCCTGTGCGATTTGCTGTTTTTTCCTGGTAATGTCCAGTTCCAGGTTACGCAATTCCTTCAGGTATTTCTTTACTTTCTTTTTTACCTTCATTTCATTCGCATGTTGCCTCAGGGATGCCAGCATTTGTTCTAATGAGCGGGTGAAATAAACGGATGCAGCGGTAATGCGTTCATGCAGCTTTACATATCCATTGGCTTCGGCTTCAGTGATCAATGTGGTGAGTTGCTTATTGAATTTGTCGCTTATTTCCAGTTGTGATTGTGCCAGCGTTAACAAATTTTGCGCCCACTGGATCGCCTTGTTCTTATCGGGTATCTGGCGGTGGGTGTATCCCTCATAATGCATGTGGATGCTTTGGGTAAGCTTCATAAGATCGAAGGCCCGCGCTAATGAGAAGGTAATGAAACGCTTTTGTTCCTGCTGCAACTGCTCCTGTATTTCATCTTCGTCCATTTCGCTTTGGGAAAAACCAAGCACCCTTGGATCGGTGTGGATACATTCGGGGTGTATACGCGAATAAAGCACCAGCCCGTCGAGAGAAGTAAGCCGGCTCAGCGCCACATATACCTGCCCGGGCGCAAAAGAAGCGCCGGCATCAATAATGGCTTTGGTAAAAGTGAGTCCCTGGCTTTTATGGATGGTAATAGCCCATGCCAGGCGAACCGGGTATTGTGTAAACGCGCCTAATTCCTCTTCTTCGATATTGTCTTTTTCCTTGTTGTAGTTGTAGCGGATATTTTTCCAGG
>CAZREP010000093.1:0-18026 GCA_964599035.1 uncultured Terrimonas sp.
GGGCGGCTTTTTGTGTTACTTTTTTCCGCAAAAAAGTAACCAAGAAGAAAATAACAGATTTGTAGTTAGTGACTATTCTCTGTTGTATTCATAAATCAGTCCATTTGCGGACCGTTGTAATTCGTAACAGCGATAATAAAATATACCATTTATATTTACAAAAAGACCAGATCTTGAAAACAGAGCCTGCCGCCGGTACCGGAAAAATAATGCAACCGAACCGGACGACTAAAAGCAAATATCTTAACGAAAAATATACCGCGAATAACAATGTAAAATTTATCCGCGGTGGAGGGGCATATTTTGACCAGATGCTGCAGATGATCGACCAGGCAAAACAGAGCATACATTTACAAACCTATATTTTTGACGACGATGCAACAGGTACTGTAGTAGGAGAAGCATTGAAAAGGGCTGCACAGCGGGGAGTAAACGTATACGTGCTTACCGATGGTTACGCTTCAGGGGTATTGTCGCGATCATTTATAAAGCAGCTCAGGGCCTCAGGAATACATTTCCGTTTTTTTGAGCCCCTGTTCAGGAGCAAATATTTCTACTTTGGCAGGCGTCTCCATCACAAAATTGTAATAGCCGATACCCGATGCGCCATGGTAGGTGGGTTAAATATCACCGAACGGTACAACGACCGGCCCGGTTATATCGCCTGGCTTGACTTTGCTGTATGGGTGGAAGGAGAGATCGTAAAAGAATTATGCACGCTTTGCTGGAAAACCTGGAAGGGATT
The DNA here is from genome assembly GCA_964599035.1 of uncultured Terrimonas sp. GTDB lineage: Bacteria > Bacteroidota > Bacteroidia > Chitinophagales > Chitinophagaceae > Agriterribacter. The sequence goes on from CAZREP010000093.1 coordinate 746, forward strand.
CCCTGTAAAAACAGGAACATTGCCCTGCGAGCAGGAATACCTGCAGGCCGCCCCCCCGGTATTCCCTGCTCCCAAACGGGTACGCATGCGCATCAATGACTGGGTGCGCAATAAAAATGAAATATCGCGTAGTTATGTGGAAATGCTGAGAAACGCACAGTCGCATGTCGTTATTTTATGCAGTTATTTTTTGCCGGGTAAAACATTCAGGAAACAGCTCCTGCTTGCCGCAAAAAAAGGGGTAAAGATCAGGATCATCCTTGCCGGGTTGTCGGATATAAAGCTGGCAAAGTATGCCGAGAGATATGTTTACGACTGGCTATTGCAGAACAATATAGAGATCTATGAGTACCAGGGCAACGTTTTGCATGGCAAGGTATCGGTTTGCGACACCGAATGGCTCACTATCGGCTCATACAACATCAATAATATCAGCGCCCATGCCAGCATTGAGTTGAACCTTGACATCCATGATGCGAAGTTTGCCGCAGAAGTGGAAGCGGTATTTGAAGAGATCATGGAAAAAGAGTGCATTGGGGTGACCCGGGAAATGTTTACCCGCAACAATAACCTGTTGAAACGCTTCGTATGGTGGGGGTCCTACCAAACCATTAAAGGACTGATCTATCTTTTTACCTTTTATTTCAGGAAGAAGAATTGAAGAAAGTTGCAGGTTTGAGATAGCAGGTATAGAGTATAAGGTTGAAAGCAATACACTACCTGCCCGGACATGATACTGGTATCAGATTTATTCATCTCTCACCCACTTTTCACTTCTGCCGTCTCTCCTCTCACTATTCACCCTTCACCTCCTCACCCCTCACCTTCCTCATTTCCTCCCTCCTATCCTTCGTATAAAAGATCCCACTACTTTTTTATTCCAGCCGGTAAACCGCCCGCGCTGCACCACAAGTGTATTATCTTCAGGATGGTTCAGTATATAATGAAATACAAATTTCCCTTTCGGATCCTGCCATCCCATCATTTGCCCGAACCGCAGATCATTGAACACCAGGGTATCACCCCATTGCTCGGCCGTATAAAACTGCTGCGAAAAACGGATAAGATGCTGGAGCGCTTCATGATCGGCAACAGACTTCAATAAAGAATCATTACGTGGGAAATAAGTAAAATCTGTTTGCTGTGTGCCGTCAAATACAGAACGAAAGCCCACATGATAGCCACTGTCATTACCTGCCACCGCGTACCAGAGCAGGTTGGTAAAAGGAGCGGGAGTAGTAAAATATCTCGTATACGCAATACGTTGTTGCTGTAAGTTCTCTTTCAGCTCGCTGTCGATATTTATTTTATTAACAATGCATAAGCCGAGGTAAAGAAAGGGGATGAACACCCCGAAACGCCACCAAAACCTGCGCCTGGGATGATAGCTGTGCAGGCTGAACAACATGATAATGGCAATACCGGCCCAAACAGAAAAAAGCGGGTCGGCAACATAGATGGCATTAAAAGAAATCCGATAATGGCTGAAGGGCTCAAACCAGCCTACGCCATAATTATTGAACCCGTCGAGAAGCAAATGCAAAAAAACCTCCGTGGCAAAAAAGAGCAGCCATTTGCTAAAGCGGATATTACGCGGACGGTGTATCTTCTCTGCCACTAACGCCAGTACGGGCGAGATAAGCAATGCAAACAATATGGAGTGCGTAAACCCACGGTGTGCAAGCAGATTTTCATCGGTGCTTAGCCAAAAGGCACCCAGAAAATCGATATCCGGAGCGCTTTGCGCCAATGCTCCCCACAACATGGCCTTTTTCCCAAATCCTCTCCCGAAAAAAGCTTCGCCTACACAGGCTCCCAATGCTATATGCGTAATAGAATCCATTTCAGGTATATTTCCGGCCTCAGGGGCAGTGAATAAATCCATTGCCCATTCTACATTGCAAATGTATTAAATCAGAAATCAACAAATCAGAAGAAAAGGCGAGGCAACATGCGTAATGTGACCTCCTTTGTGCCGCTGCTCCATGGCGAACGCTGCGAGAAACATGGAGTAAAGCACCAAGAAACAAATCACAATATCCAAAGAAATTACAAATCCGAAGCCAGAATCCCGAAACCAGAAGGGGAAAGGACCAAATAAATCACAAAATCAGCAATCAAGTTTACACCTTATATCTTCAATAAACCAGAAACTATAAACTCCCAAACTAAAAACATCCTGATACCTGCAACCTTACCCCTCTCTTCAATTATGGGCAATAAAAACGGGGAAATGCGTATCTCTCATCAGCGCGTCGGCCATGCTTTCCCTGAACCAGCGCGACACCATACCCCTCCGGTAGGCGCCCAGCACCACCAGGGGCGACTGCTTTTCATCTTTCAGGAAATTAACAATTTCTACTTCAGGCAAACCTTTCATCACTTTATACGCCGCTTTGGGGAAATGCCTTTTCATGAATTCTTTCATGAGCTTATTATCCGGCAGATGCAGCGAATGACCCATAGGCTTTACGGTCAGCACTTGCGCAGGATGCTCTTTTAATGCGGGGAGCATATAGCTGAACATTTTAATGGCATATACCGAGGAAGGCTCACCGTCAAACAATAAAACGAGCTTATTAAAGGGTTTATAATGAGCAGGCACTATAAGCACCGGGCATTGAACAGCCGGTAAAATATCCCTTATAAAACGGGTAGGAATCTTTTCACTGCGGTTGGTAAAAGTTTCATTGCCGCTGATCACGATCATATCGGCATAAATACTTTCCTGCAATAACCCCTGGTTAGCAATTTCCTTATTACGACGAACAGTATACTGGACTCCTGCTTTCCGGCACGCCGATTCAAAATCAGCCACTGCAGTATCCCTGGTTTTTGTGTCCGCTTCAATGAATTTTTTTTGTTTCTCAGGAGAGATACCTCCTTCTTCACCAATAAGGTCATACACTTTATAACTATGGTATAAAGGATCATCCAAAAAAAGCCCCAATAGATGCGCCCCGTTTTCCCGGGCTATCTGAAGTGCATAATCCCGGGTGCTTTTGGAGAATTTCAACCCGTCGAACGCCGCAATAATTTTTTTCATTGTTATGGTTTTATTTTTTGAGGATGATCGTTAGTCCCGACCGGCTCCCCCTGCAACATCTGGCGATCAGGAATAAGCGATCGGTTATTAAGAGGTCAACAGCCCGGTTACCGCTACAAGTTACGGCGGTTTACCTGCAGTCCAAACTTTTAAACACTCCCGGCTTTGGGTATCAGATACGATCCTGTATATCGTTCACCAGAACAATATGCTGCCCACCGAGCACATCGTCGTCTACCATTTGGATGTCTCCCCCATTTTCCAGCACTTTTTCTATAATATCATCAATGATATGCCGGATACAGGAAAATTTGTTAAAGCGATCACCGGCATCCGGCATTTCATCCGCTTCCGGCATTTCAGCACTGTCTATCGTGCTTTTTCCAATTACCAAAAGCCGGTTTCTGTGTTGCAACACTCCCTGCTGCACCGCTGCAATGCCACTTACCAGCGTTCCTTCTGCTGCCGCTTTTTCGAGCTGATGATACAAATGCTTTATTCTGATTTTTTCCCAGTCTGCTATATAAGGATGTATTTTATTAAACAAAGTCGCCTCAGTAGCTTTTTCATACCTACCCGCTATACATTCTACTACACTTTTGCTGTTGGCCGTTACAGATTTAAAATTTGCCAGCACCTCTTTATTACCCAACACCAGCACGGGCAATGGCATAACCGACAGCAGTATGGATAGCCCTTCATCGATGTGCTGCAAAAAACGCTTTACAAAAAATGCATTGCCATCCACCGCCTCTCCCGGTTTGAGATCAGGCATATTCCCTGCACCGTTTGACTTTATTTTAACAAGTCCGGAAGCATGGCCTTCGTACATGGTACTCCACTTTTCACTCAGCACCAGCACCAAATATGCAGGTATCTCTTTTTTTGCATATACAATGTCCCTCATTACAAAAGATTCATGAATGGTAATGGTTTCATGAACAGGCATGTTCATATATATTACCTTTTCGAATACAGGCGAAACATAAATAGCGATACTTTTTTTAAAAGTGCTGAAATTGAGATTTTTTATGATGGCATTCAGCTTCAGCATCACCAGTCCTGCAAGGTCTTCATCATACCCCGTACCCATTTCCCACTCTATCTTTTTCAATGCTTTCTGCAGCTTCTGCATTAATTCCTCCTTACGCTGTATAACAGGCTCAAAGGGCATAATAACAGAAACGGCCGGCCAATGTCTCTTTTTTTCGTGTATGGAAGGAATGGATGAAGCAATATTGATCTGCATAACGAGGCTTTGCTTCAAACTTACTTCCTTCTGCAGATTATAGCAATGATACCAGTCACGGGATATTATGATCCTGCTCAATGAGCACAGACCTTACTTTTTAAATTTCCCGAAGCCGAGGCAGAGGAGACGGACAAATAAGCAAAAGGGAAAGCAAAAAAGCAGCTCGTATTTTAAGGCAAAGTGGTAATATTGTAGCCGGAGCTGTGTTAAAGAAATGATACAGTCTGTTCGGTAAAATACTGCAAAAACCACCGGCTTTATATCCATACGTTATGATAAAAACAGCAATTACCGCGATCACTTTATTTCTTTTTATTAGTGCACCGTTTGCGCAGACACAAGAGGTGCCTGTTTTTGTTTCCGGAACAGAAGGGCATAAAAGCTATCGCATCCCTGCCATTATTGGGCTGCCCAATGGCGATCTGTTGGCCTTTTGTGAAGGCCGCGTGCACGGCGCCGGCGATTTCGGCGACATTAACATCGTTTTAAAACGCAGCAGCGATAAAGGAAAAACATGGGGCGCACTACAGCTCATTGTTGATGCCGATACCCTGCAGGCAGGCAACCCTGCGCCGGTGGTAGACCTCACCGACCCGGCTTACCCACAGGGAAGGATATTTTTATTTTACAATACGGGTAATAACCATGAAGAAGAAGTAAGAAAAGGAAAAGGTATGAGGGAAGTGTGGTATAAGACGTCTGTAGATAACGGAAAGACCTGGAGCGAGCCGGTGAATATTACTACGCAAACACACCGTCCCCGGAAACCGCAGCTAAATCCGGCGTACCATTTTTCAGAAGACTGGCGCAGCTATGCCAATACGCCGGGCCACGCCATGCAGTTCAGTACAGGCAAATACAGGGGACGTATATTTGTGGCAGCCAATCATTCTGCCGGCGATCCCCTACCGCAGTTTACCGATTACCGGGCGCATTGTTTTTATACAGACGATCATGGCAAAACCTTTCATCTGGGTGAGACCGTTAACCTTCCCGGAAGCAATGAATCTACGGCCGCGGAGCTTTCCGGCAACAGGCTGATGATGAACAGCCGCAACCAGAAAGGGGATATCCGGGCAAGGATCGTTTCCATAAGCAATGATGGCGGCGCTACCTGGGATACCACTTATTTTGATAACCACCTTCCTGATCCTGTTAACCAGGGAAGCATATTAACCATCGGTAAGAAAAAGGGAAAGAACATTATCGCTTTTTGTAATGCTGCCAATGCCAGGCAAAGAAACAACCTTACGCTGCGTATTAGTTATGATGATGGCAAAACATGGAAAAAGAATATGGTGATCGCTAAAAGTGAAAATGATAAAAAAGATCATGCCGCCTATTCCGATATCGTAAGCATAACAAAAAAAGCAATAGGTATACTCTACGAGAAAGACAACTATTCTACAATTGTATTCACCACGGTAAAATGGAAGTGAGGATTGGCACAGCAAAAACCGGTCAGTGCTCATTCAAAAAATAATTGCGCAACCGTTTGCATGTACTGTTTGCAGCATTATTATGCTAATTTCATCACTATGTTACTCCCGGTAATCACTAAAACAACCGGTAACTCATAAATAAAATCACATGAACAGGAAAGAATTTGTAAGAAACGCAGGCCTGGCAGCCGCCTCGCTTACTATATTACCAAACGCCTCTTTATTTGCAGGAAAAAGGAACGCCGATCCTAAAATAAAAATGGCTATGATCGGGGTAGGACTGCGTGGACGAAACCACCTGGATCTCCTGTTAAGAAGGACAGATGTTGACGTTACCGCTATCTGCGATGTAGATGAGCGTATGCTCAAGCCGGCAAAAGAAATGATCTCAAAAAGTGGCAAAAAAATGCCGGTGATATATACCGGTGACCCCTACGCCTGGAAAAAGATGCTGGATACGGAAAAAGTAGACGGGATAGTGATCGCAACACCATGGGAATGGCATAAACCCATGATCATAGGGGCATTGGAAGCCGGTGTTAAATATGTCGGTACAGAAGTCATGCTGGGTATTACCCTGCAGGATCACTGGGACGTGGTAAAAGCCGTCGAAAAATACAATGCACATGTAATGATGCTCGAAAACGTTTGCTACCGCAGGGATGTAATGGCAGTGCTGAACATGGTGCGCCAGGGCCTCCTTGGCGAGATCATTCACCTGCAGGGCGGGTACCAGCATGATCTGCGGGAGGTGAAATTCAATGATGGTGTTCACCCTTACGGTCATGGCGCGGAATTCGGAGAAAAAGGCTTTTCGGAAGCACACTGGCGTACAGAACATTCAGTACATCGCAACGGCGACCTCTACCCTACTCATGGCATCGGTCCCATAGCACACTATATCAACATCAACAGGGGGAACCGCTTTATTACTTTAAATTCTTTTGCTACCAAATCCAGGGGACTACATAATTATATTATAAAAAAAGGCGGGGAAAGCCATCCCAATGCAAAGGTGAAGTTTAAATTGGGCGATATCGTTACTACCCATATTGGTTGCGCCAATGGAGAAACCATTTTACTCCAGCATGATACCAATCTGCCGCGCCCCTACTCGCTCGGGTTCAGGGTGCAGGGCACAGCAGGCTTATGGATGGATGTGAACAATGGGATGTACATAGAGGATAGATCTGCCAAACCGCATGAGTGGGACGATGCAAAAGCCTGGTTAAGCAAATACGACCATCCCTTATGGGCAAGATGGAGCAAGGAATCTGCAGGTGCCGGGCATGGCGGTATGGACTTTTTTGTGATCCATGCGCTGGTGGAATCAATCAAGCGTAAAACAGCCACACCTATGGATGTGTATGATGCGGCAGCATGGAGCGCCATTACACCATTGAGTGAAAGCTCGATCGAGCTGGGTAACCAAACCGTGGAGTTCCCCGACTTTACCGGCGGACAATGGATGTACCGCAAACCGGTATTTGCGCTGGATGATACATATTAATTTGTTGTACGGAGCAAAGCCACAAATGCACGGCGAATGAACACCAGGATCTTAGCGTAAATTTGCGCCCTCGTGGTTGCTGTCTTTTTCTATAAAGGCAAATCACCTTCAAACATAAAATACCGGAAAGCCCCGCGGGTCAGTGTCCCACAGTTATCCGTATACTCATTGAGGTCACAGCCAATACTTTTAAGGCATACCGGCAATGTTTCCGCAGCTGTGACCAGGAGATCCAGCCGGATAAACGGATGCAGCATCAGGCTCTCACTGCCTTGCAGATCATTAAAAGTATGCTCTGCAAAAGACCTTTCGGCCCCGAGAAAATATCTCCCGATCTCCAGCATCCCTTTCGGCGTTTTGATATTTACAGCTACATAATACACAACAAGAACAGCCCCGGTTAAAAGGAAACCGGACAGGCAATTGGCAGCCTGTCCGGTTGTTAAAATGCATTAGCTGATCGCTATGGTTTTAGAAATTCTTTGAGCACCTTCTTTCTTGGGCAATAGCAGGTAGAGAATGCCATCCCTGTACTGGGCCGATATATTATCTACCTCTATTGTGTCGTTGAGATGGAAACTGCGGGTAAATTTGCATTACCGTTGGTTCTTTTCGTGAGTGTGTTCATAAAATCTTCCTTTTTAAAGGTTAAGAAATAATATGCACCCATAAAAAAACAAAGAAAATGCCACTATTGAAAAAATGAAAACATGACAAGGGTCGTTGTAATTTTTTCAGTTTTGCTGTCATTTTTTACCCGGGTACACCCCTGCGGTGAGCTATACGGCCTTGGGAGAATATTGTAATGGGCAAGAGCGGGGGTGGATATGCTGGTTATTTGCTCTCCTCCGGTCATACCGGATGTAGTGATTGAATAAGGGGTATTCCTTATTCTGCAGCAGAATTCTGCATTCAAAATAATAAATATGCTGGAATTACAAACAGGGAAGGCTGGACCGGATTAAGATTTGCCTTTTGAAACGTTTACGGCAGTATATCCTTTTGGTCCTTTCTCTATTTCAAATGCTACCTTCGATCCTTCCTGTAATAAAAAATCAGATGATGACTGATGTACGAACAAACGCTGGCCGGTTTCGCTATCTTCAATAAACCCAAATCCCTTTGAACTATTAAAGTAAGTTACCACACCGGCACGCACCAGCTCTTCCGGTGAGAGCTCTTTCTGCGGAGGAACCCCGATCTCTATATCTTCCAGTTTAAATTCTCTTCTTTTTCTATTATCGGGAGGTACTGAAGTGAGATTGCCATTTTCATCCAGGTAAGCCATCATTTCATCGAGGCTTTTTCCTTTAGCGGTATTTTCTTTACGCTCCTGCCTTCTCTCCTCTTTTTTTTTGCGTAAATCTCTTTTTTTATTTTCTCTTTCTTTCTTATTCCAGCTTGTTGCCATAATCAACTTAAAGTTTCGAATCAGATAGCGATGTAAAAGAAGCACCATTGAATATCCTCGCTACATTGATATCATTGGTTGCCGACCAGTTCTGTATTTGCGACATATGCACCACACGCCAGAAGTTTTTTGATTTAAGCTCCTCGTAATCCTTTGCACGAATAAAAAGACCGGCCACCGGTGGCCGTCCTTTAAAATGAATATTGATAATAGTATTGTTACGAATGCTGGATTTTATAAAATTCTCAATTCTTTCTATATCCATGATAACATATAAAGTAGAGTGATATAATAATCTGACTAAACCGGTAACGCACACTGTTACCAGCGTTTACTGTAGCTATTGCTACGACTGCCGTTTTCTTCCCGCGGCCTGGCTTCAGATACTTTTACAGGTCGGCCGTCAACCATTTTACCGTCGAGTTCCCTGATCGCTGTTTCCGCAGCCTGTTGATCAGGCATTTCAACAAAGGCGAAGCCTCTGCTCCTGCTGGTAAATTTGTCGGTAATTACTCTGGCGGAGGAAACACTGCCATATTCTCCAAAAAGCTGATTCAGATCATCATCCCGGAAACTATAGCCCAGGTTTGATACATAAATGTTCATAAATAAATACAATAATTCAATAAAAAATATCTGAGTAAGACGGCAGATGTAAAAAACGGGGAGTAGGAAAGAATAATTTACAAGAGCGATATAACTCAAATTGTCACTGCAAAGATAGGTAATTCTTGCGAAGAAAGGTGATTGCATTGTAAAATAGATTACATTTACCAGTCGGCTGAAGCTGTATTTATTTACAGCCGGTATGCCCCGGCAGACCCTGCATAACATTTGTTTATGTAAGACCTGCATGCCGGCAATGGGGTTGACGAAGAATTTCTTCAATTAAGAGTTGATTGTTTCCAGTCAAATTATTTATTGAGATTATTCTCAACTGCTGTATGGATGCCTGTCCGAAAGGTTGGGCTGTTTAATTTTTTGGCTGTTCCCTGGATACAATTCTAAGCAGTAATGCTTTTATGTAACCGGCAATGGGGAATTTTAAATTTATCATCTCTTAATTTTTAAATGCATGTTTCGTTCCGTCATATCAGGTAGCGGCTCCTATATCCCCACTCATATCCAAAACAACCTTGATTTTTCTCAGCATGCTTTTTATATGAACGGACAACTATTGTCTTCCTCTCCGGCTGAGATCGTAGCTAAGTTCAGGCAGATCACGGGTATTGAAGAAAGAAGGTATGTAGCAGGAGGGCTCACCGCTGCCGATATCGGCAGCATTGCCGCACGGCTTGCAGTGGAAGACAGTGGGATGAACCCTGAAGAGATCGACCAACTGATCGTAGGCCATAACTTCGGGATCGTGCTGCCCGGTACCATTCAATCGGTAGCAGTGCCCTCCCTTGCCAGCCTGGTCAAACACCAACTGGGGATCCGCAACCCGGCCTGCATCGCTTATGATCTCCTGTTCGGATGTCCAGGATGGCTGCAGGGTATCATTCAGGCAGATGCCTTTTTTAAAGCGGGCATCGCCAAAAAAGCGCTGGTAATTGGTACGGAAACGCTTTCCCGTGTTATTGACCAGTACGACAGAGACAGCATGATCTTTAGCGATGGAGCAGGTGCGGTATTGTTGGAATACAGGGATACTTCTGCCAGCGGTCAGGGGATATTATCTGCCAGTATGCAAACTCATGCGCTGGAAGAAGTGAATTATATCGGTATGGCCTGTTCGGGCCATCCTCACAGCAATCCGCAGGTACGATATATGAAAATGAAAGGCAGGAAGGTATATGAATTTGCTTTATCTCATGTACCCGTTGCCATGAAAGAATGCCTTGATAAAAGTGGCGTACCGGTGCGGGACCTGAAAAAAATATTCATCCACCAGGCAAATGCAAAAATGGACCATGCCATTGTAGAACGTTTCTACCAGTTATATGATCTTCAGGTACCTGAAAATGTGATGCCTATGAGCATTCACTGGCTGGGCAACAGCTCTGTAGCTACCATCCCTACCCTCTTCGACCTGGTAAGAAAAGACCAGTTGCCAACACATAGCCTGGAGCCGGGTGATGTAGTGCTGTTTGCTTCAGTGGGCGCGGGTATGAATATCAACGCGGTTTGCTACCGCTGTTAGGCAAGCGCCCGATTGCCTGCTCTCAGCATAGACCGACCCGCCTTTTCTCAACCATTCTTCTTTTCGGCTGCTGCTGCTGGCCGGTCCAGTCTGATTTTTCCGGCGTGTAGCCCGGGATACCGGCCACCGCAATTGTTCTTTTGATGAGTTTTTGGATATCCGCCAGCAAGGGCTTTTCCTCCGGGCTGCAAATCGATATGGCCGTGCCTGCTGCACCAGCCCTGCCCGTTCTGCCAATCCGGTGAACATAGGTCTCTGCAGTTTGCGGCAGATCATAATTGATCACATGACCCAGCCTGTCAACATCAATGCCCCGGGCCGCAATATCGGTTGCCACCAGCACCCGCGTCCTGCGGTTCTTGAATCGCTCCAGTGCTGTTTGCCTTTGCAACTGTGATTTATTCCCATGAATAGCATCTGCGCTAATGCCGGCATTGTTTAAAAAACGGCTCAGCTTATCGGCAACATGTTTCATCCGTGTGAATACGATAACCGTTTCGCAGGCCTGGCTAACAAGCAGGTTGAGCAGCAGTGAAGACTTTTGCTGCTTTTCAGAGAAATATACGTATTGTGTTACCCGCTCAGCGGCAGTGGCAACAGGCGTAATTTCCACTTTAACCGGATCTTGCAGTAAAGTACGCGCCAGCTTCAATATATCCGGGGGCATCGTGGCAGAGAAGAAAAGGGTCTGCCGTTTTCCCGGTATATGCCGGACGATCTGCTTTACATCCTGAATAAATCCCATATCCAGCATACGATCGGCTTCATCGAGCACCAGATATTTTATCTCTTGCAGGGAAACTAATCCCTGGTTCATAAGATCTTTCAACCGGCCGGGAGTGGCGATCAGGATATCCACTCCTGCCTTCAGTTTATTGACCTGTGGCTGCTGCGGCACACCGCCAAACAATACCGTATGTTTTATCGCTGTATGCTTGCTGAGCGATCGTGCATTTTCAGCTATTTGTAAAGCCAGTTCCCTGGTAGGAGCCAGCACCAGTGCTTTAATATGAGAATGACGTTGGGCATTTCCGTTCTCCAGCAGCATCTGCAATACAGGTATTAAAAATGCAGCCGTTTTCCCGGTACCTGTTTGTGCACAACCCAGCACATCCCTTTTTGCCAGAATAACAGGTATAGCCTGTTGTTGGATAGGTGTAGCTTTTGAATAACCCTGCTCCGTCAATGCCCTGGATACAAACGGATGTAAAGTGATATTTATAAATGACATGAATTTGTTTTGTAAGTAAAATAGCAGCAGGCTGCATACCGATGACCGGTAGGCACATTACTGCTTAATGATAGAATTAATAATAAATTTTAGGGGAAACGCTTTGCGAAGAAATTTTCATTCATGAAGCAAAAAATAGCATACAGCTAACTGATACTAATTACATATCAGCGTCTCCTCTCAATGGGATTCAAGGCAAATGATCAGGTCAGCGATGATGAGAAACAACATCCTTATTGTTGAAGGAGTAATAGAAAGCATGGCAGCAGGTGACGCTACTGCACATGGCTTGCATTCACTGAGGTTTATCTACCAAAACGATATACAGTAAATTACCAACGATTGTTGCGGGAGCGGTTTTCTCTTTCCCTCGCTACGCTCACCGACATAAGCCGGCCTTCCAGTTCCCTGTTGTTTAAAGACTCCATCGCCTTATTGGCATGATCCGTGGAGCTCATTTCCACAAATCCAAAACCACGGCTTCGCCCGCTGTCCCTGTCTTTGATCACTTTGGCAGAGGTTACTTCTCCAAATGATTCAAAAAGCTGTCTTAGATCCTCTTCCTGTACATGAAAGCCCAGATTTGATACATACATGTTCATAATACAATAATTAATAAATGAATAAAAAGTGACAGAAGGACCGCAACACGAGTAAAGAGGAGGAGAAATTGTTACGAGTGTAATAATTTAGAACTAATCCAGACTAAATGATGGAGAACTTATGCTCACGCGGCGAAGATAAACAATTATTACGAGATCTTACCATAAATTATAAATAAGCAGGGATGGGACCCCGGAAATACCGGGTATCCCATGATCCATAAATTTTCGATGTGTTGCTATAAAATATTACTTATTAAAATCCGGGTAGGAAAATCCTGTGCCTGTTTCACAAAGGAACTTCAGGCTCCTGAAAAAAAGTGCCCAATCGTACGAGCAGGAAGCAAATTCCGGTGTGCAGGCTTTCCAGCCGTCATGATGAAAGAACAGTACGGTTCCTTTAGCATGCGGCTCCAGCTCAAAATTAAGCGTAGTGCCAATCCATTCTTCATGAGCTTTAAGGCAAAGCCATTTTACTTTGCTGTAAGGCTTAAGCTCTTCTATTCTCATTTCCTTAAAATAATCCGGGCCAAAAGCGAACCTGGCAGTGCTGCCCACTTCAGGCTTTGCCGTGGTATCGGGTGTCCACCAGCCCGACAAGCCTTTTTGTGTGGTTAAGGCTTCATACACGGTTTCTGCCGGCGCCTGGATCAGCAGCCTGTGACAGATGCTTTTAAGCGTTGACTGCAGGGCTGAATGATCTTCGGGCACCGACGATCCCTGACCTTCTGCTACATCCTTTGGTGTGGGCTTTCCTTTACCTGTGGTGATCAGGTCTTTTAAGCTGCCTTGTACATAATGCGTCCACGCATCGTGGCATACCGTATAACATTCATACGAGGGTGTTAAGCCTCTATGTGTAAACGTCAATTGTGTTTTGCCCTCTTTTTCAGTGATCCCGAAGATGATATCTGTTTCCTTCCATTCACTCTTATCTTTGGTGAACTTGAAATAATTATCCAGCACATGCCAGGCTACTTTTTTGTTTGGCACCAGCTCAGTAATCTTTATTTTACAAATATGCACATCCTGGTAGCGGTATGAAAATTCACTGTTAAGCTTGTCTGTATCGCCGTTAATATTTTCAGACCACCAGCCACGAACATTATTAACAGCATTAAAAACTTCCTGCGCTGTTGCCTCTGTTACAATTGTTGTTGTGAAATCCTGATTTTTCATGATTAAAAAATTTGTTAATAAAATAATGCATCCCTGATTTCCCAATTGCTGTTTAAGGTATTTGCTTCTCCAAAGGTATTGTCTGAAATATGCTTATAAAGTGTGTAAATCAGACATTTTAGAGGGTTGATCTGGACATGTTCATGATTTAACTTTACAGAAAAAAATACATGAAGCATATTACCATTTTAGTGCCAGACGGTCAGAATAACCTCAGCAGCATCGTTGGGGCATATAAAATTCTGACAAGAGCCAATGCTTACGGGAAAGAAAAAGGCAAAAAAGCGCTGTATACTATTGAGCTGGCTGGCATTTCAAAAAAAGTGGATTTCCATGACGGCTTGTTTACCGTACAACCACATAAACATATTTCAACCATAACCCAAACCAGCCTGATCATCATTCCGTCGTTAAATCATAATTACCAGAAAGCCGTGAAAGAAAACCAACCTTTGATTGACTGGATAGAAAAGCAATATAAAAACGGAGCGGAGATAGCAAGCATATGCACCGGAGCATTTTTGCTGGCCTCATCGGGTTTGCTGAACGGCAAGACCTGCTCTACGCACTGGGCATTCGCCGATACATTCAGAGCAATGTTTCCCAGGGTGAACCTGCAACCCGACAGGTTAATTACAGACGAAAACGGTATTTATACCAATGGTGGCGCCTATTCATTCCTGAACCTGGTCATTTACCTGGTAGAAAAATATTTTGACAGGCAAACGGCTATCTTTTGCTCCAAGGTATTTCAGATTGAAATAGACAGGCAAAGCCAATCGGCATTCATCATCTTTACGGGACAAAAGTCGCACAACGATGAAGTGATCAAACAGGCGCAAACCTATATTGAAAACAACCTGCAGGAAAAAATATCATTTGAGGATCTGTCTTCAAAACTGGCCGTGGGCAGGCGCAACTTCGACAGGAGGTTCATTAAAGCCACCGGCAATACACCTGTTGAATATGCGCAAAGAGTAAGGGTTGAAGTAGCTAAAAAGGCTTTTGAAACAAGCCGTAAAAACGTCAGCGAGGTGATGTACGAAGTAGGGTATTCAGATATAAAAGCATTCCGGGAGGTATTCAGGAAAATAACGGGAGTCTCTCCCCTGGAATACAGAAACAAATACAATAAGGAAGCTATGAATTAATGCAAAATAAATCTATGTAAAATCAGTTGATGAATAATCCGCTGCAAGCTTATCAAGAAACTGAAATAGTTTTTTATTCATCTCACTGAAGTCGTAACTACGGATTTCATCGGGTTTCTGCACATACTTATATTTGGTATTGTTTATTAAGAAATCTGCTTCCTCCGCAATAAGTAATTCCACCACTTCCGGGGTAAGTTCCATATGGCATTGAAAGCCATACACCAGATCGCCATATGCCACTATTTGTCTTGGACAGCCTGTACTTGTGGCCAGTACCTTACTTTGCGGCGTAAGACCGGGCATATCATTGTGCCAATGTCCTACGGGCAAGGTTGAACCGAAGTGATTGATCTTTTCATCTTTCCAGCCATCTGCCGTAAGTTGTATAGGAAATACGCCGATCTCTTTTTCAGGGCTATGGCCATATGCAGCACCCAATGCCTCACCGATCAGTTGAGCACCCAAACAAACGCCTACTACTGCCTTCCCTGAATTGACCGCCTTTTGTATTAAAGACTTCTCTGCCTGTGCGTTAAAATAAGGGCATTCTTTTTTTGTTGTATCCGGGCTTTGAGGTCCGCCCATTACAATTAACAAGTCAATATGATCTGCCGTATCAGGTAAGGATTGACTTTGGTATATTTTTGAAAATGTGATGTTATGCTTTCTTTCCTTTGCCCATTCCAAATAAGCACCGGGTGCTTCAAAAACTTCGTGTTGTACAAAGTGAATATTCATTGTTTTTATATTCGATTTTTGTTGCTCAACTCGGTTTTCAGCGATTCAATGGAAAGTCGTTCAGTAATATACTTTTCCATATTGTTCCTACTGTTTACTGCCGAAAATGTATCGGAAAAAGTTTGCCGGGCAATTTTTTAGAGCTACTCTGCATCCCTTATTGTTATTCATCTGATAAGCATAACTTCAACGTACCTGAAACCTGCTTTTATGCTGTCTGTAAAATAAAGTTACTCTTTGTTCAATCAAAAGCCGGGTGAATATCGGTATTTTCTTAGCCTGGATGGTAGTGCTGTCAGGGTACCTGTGGAAGCGCACTTCCAAAGCGGCAAATAATAAACAGGGTTACAGTGCTTAAAAGATTCTGCTACACCGATTGATACTTCTCAAAGAACCAAACTTTCAGCCAGTCGGCGGTAAGTATATAGAGTAAAACAATACCGAGCATTACGCCAAGGTTAAGCAATGATAAATGAACGAATCCCATATCGGAAGCAAATGGCAGATATGGCAGGACAAGCGTTGCCATCACAGCAATAATACTCAGCAGGATCAGCGGTTGGGACGGGATGCTCTTAAAAAAATTTTTGTGCGTTCGTATAATAAAAAGAATGAGGAGCTCTGTTATAACGGATTCTATGAACCACCCGGTTTGAAAAGCAGCCTCCCGTGCTTTCAGTATATACAGCAGCACCGCGAAAGTGATGATGTCGAACAGGGTACTGTGAATACCAAAAACGATTGTGTATTTCCTGATCAGGCTCATGTCCCACCTTCCTGGTTTTTCCACAAGTTCTGCATCTACCGTATCGGAAGGAATGGCCAGGTAGGGGAAGTCCGTAATGAAGTTGGTAAGTAAAATCTGTTTGGGCAGCATGGGTAAAAAAGGAAGCAACAGTGGAGGATGTTTTCAGCGCTTTAATCACCCGCTCCTTTTGCTGAGGCTCCATCTCCGCGAAAATATGTGCATGCTTCACTTTTTCGGCAAGCACTTCAGGTAAAATTTCAGCTAACTCTTCTCCTGCGATAATTACAGGATCAGCAATACCCAGTTGAAGTGCAATAGACCGCGCAATATTCCGGTTATCGCCTGTATGGCATTCAGCTTATTGACCTTTCAGCGTGTACACCACGCCTTGAATTTTGTCATAAAGCGGAAGCGGCCTAAAGAAACATTGTCGCGTATTGAAAGGATAATACCGGAATGACAGCAATGTTAACCTTGCAGCATGAACGGTTAAGATAACCCATACTGTTAAGCTCATGAAATGCCTGGCAAAAGGAAGGCAGTATAACCTGCAATATATATTCCCCTTCCCAACTTCCGGAAAGCATGTCGACGACCATCAGCAGAAGAAGAAATGGTGATCTCTATTTCCTCCCTCCTTTTTTCTTCGGAGTTGTTTTCCGGGCAGTCGATTTTTTTGCTACTTTGGATACTGCTTTTTTTGCAGGAAGGGTTACCTTATTTACTGCCCGGATAATTTTCTTCGCTGCTTTCTTTGCTGTCTTCCTGGCAACGGGTTTTGCTTTTTTTGCTGCTTTCACCACTTTTTTTCCCGCTTTTTTTACT